>NKIE01000102.1 GCA_002256055.1 Pseudomonas sp. PGPPP3
GTTCGAACACGGCATGACCGCCATCGAAATTGTGGCGCACCACCAAACCCGCAGCCTCAAACTGCGTCAGCACGCGATAAACCGTGGCCAGACCAACGTCTTCGCCTGACTCCATCAGCGCCTTGTACACATCTTCCGCACTCATGTGGCGATGTTGGGCGGAGTCGAGCATCTGCAAAATCTTGACCCGCGGCAGGGTCACTTTCAGGCCAACTTTACGTAGCTCGCTATTTTCAACCATGGTCAGCTTTCTCACGGATGCTGCTTCGCAGCTTCCTTTAATGCGGGTATGATCGGGGTTTACATTGCCCAGCCAAGATAGTGGAAGTCACCCACCGATGCAAAACACCAAGCTCCTGCTGACCAGCCTGACGTTCGTCGGACTGTTCGCACTCGCCGGTTGTTCATTCCCCGGGGTTTATAAAATCGACATTCAACAGGGCAATGTCGTAACGCAAGACATGATAGACCAGTTGAAGCCCGGAATGACCCGACGCCAAGTGCGGTTTATCATGGGCAACGCCCTGATCAGCGACACTTTCCACGCCGATCGCCTGGACTACCTCTACAGCATCCAACCAGGCGGCGGTCAGCGCCTGCAGGAGCATGTGAGCATTTTCTTCAACGAAAGTGATCAACTGGTAGGCCTGTCTGGCGACTTCATGCCCGGCGTCAGCCGCGACGAGGCCATTCTTGGCCAGCCGTCCAGCGAGCCAAGCACGTCACCCAAGGCAGAAGCCAAAGCCCCTAGAGAGCCTGAAGCAGCGCCAGCACCTGGCTCACTGCTAGAAAAAATCCAGCGTGAAGTGGACAACGTCGAGACCGTACCGGTACCGACGCCCGAGCCGCTGGAAACCTCGCCGCAGTAATTCTGCCGCGCAATAAAAAACCCGGAAAATCCGGGTTTTTTATTGCCTTGTGCAAAGCGCCTTCAGCCCTCACTGGCCTTGGCTTGCGCCGCCTTGGCTGCGCGCTGTTTGCGTACTTCCTTCGGATCGGCCAGAAGCGGCCGGTAGATTTCTACCCGCTCACCCTCTTCCAGCACCCGCTCCTGGGGCTTGCTCACGGCCTTGCCGAAAATCCCCAAAGGACAGGTCGCCAGATCCAGGCCCGGAAAATGCGCCGCCATCCCCGAGCGCTCAGCCGCTTCGCGCACCGTGGTGCCCGCCGGCACCTGTAAACGCAGCAACTTCTGCTTGTCCGCCAGGGCATAGACCACCTCGATCACAATCATCGAGTTATCCATGCAGTTGTTTCACCCGCTGACAAAAGGCATCTACCAAGGTATTGGCAGCCTGATTAACCAAGGGCCCCAACGGCGCTTTGACCAAGGGGCCGGCATAATCGAAGGACAAATCCAGGCTGATCTTACAGGCCTGCTCACCCAACGCCTTGAACTCCCACACCCCATTCAACTGGGTAAAGGGCCCTTCTTCCAGAGTCATCTCGATGCGCTGCCCAGGCTGCAACTGATTACGGGTGACGAAGCGCTGGCTTAGGCCACCCTTGGCGACTACCAGGCGAGCGAGCATCTGCACCTCACTGACTTCCAGCACTTCGGTCGCCGAGCACCACGGCAGAAATTCCGGGTAGCGGGCCACGTCATTGACCAGGCCATAAAGAACCGCCGCCGGGTAGGGCAACAGGGCGGAACGCAGAATACGAGTCGTCATGCAAATCTCACTTGAACAATGGCGCAGCGAACGGGCTGACGCCAGGACTGCTGGCAAATGTGCGTGACCGACACACCCAGCAACAACACCAGGGCCCGCGTCACACCAACACATCCAACCAACAGTTTCAGCCACAACCAATAACAGCGCGCATTGTCCGGGTTTCCTCAGCCCCTCTCAAGGGCCTGCCTTCGCCGTAGCCGCGCAGCCCGCGACTGCCTATAATGCCGCCCCTATGGCCAAGCAAAAGAAACACCCGCAGGGCACCATTGCCCAAAACAAGAAAGCCCGTCACGACTACTTCATCGAACACAAATTCGAAGCTGGTCTGGTTCTGGCTGGCTGGGAAGTTAAAAGTCTGCGTGCCGGCAAGGCACAACTGGTGGACAGCTATGTGCTGCTGAAAAATGACGAAGCCTGGTTGATCGGCTGTCATATTGCCCCACTGACCGCCGCCTGCACCCACGTGATTGCCGACCCGCTGCGCACGCGTAAGCTGCTGCTCAACCGTCGCGAGCTGGAGAAGCTGACCACCGCCGTGCAGCAGAAGGGCTACGCCTGCGTCGCCTTGTCGATCTACTGGAAGCAGCACCTGATCAAGTGCGAGATCGGCCTGGGCAAAGGCAAGAAGGAATACGACAAGCGCCACACCGAGAAGGAACGCGACTCCGATCGCGAACTTCATCGCGCCGTGCGCACCAAGGGTAAAGAAGACTGATCTTGCGTGCGCGACCCAAGTCGCGCACAGCCTACATCCTCCGCTACAGCCCCTGCCGCCGCTGCGCTCGCGCCGTGCGCTGAGCCTCCTGACCGACCTCCGCCAGCACCTCCTGCACATAATCGATATGCCGATTGGATATCTGCCGTGCGAGCTCGGCCTGGCCGTCGATAATCGCCGCGTATAACTCGCCATGCTGCAGCATCAGCATCTCGCGGGTTTCGCTGCGCTGGGCGTACATACCGCCAATATTGGTCAGCACATTGCGCTTAAGCAGGTCGAACAGGGCGCGAATGGTGTGCAGCAACACGGCATTGTGGCTGGCCTCGGCAATCGCCAGGTGAAAGCGCGCATCAGCGGCGCCCTCCTGCGCACGGGTGACCTTGCCGACCCCGGCGTAGCACTGCTGCAACTCCTCGAAGGCCTCGCGCAAGCGCTCACGGTCCAGCTCGGTGGCGCGCTGCGCCGCATAGAAGGCGCAAGAGCCTTCCAAAGTATGGCGAAACTCCAACAGATCGCGCTGCGCCTCCGGGCTGCTCTCCAACAAATGCAGCAAAGGGTCGCTGAACGTTGCACCCAGCCCCTCGGCGACATAGTTGCCACCGCCCTGACGGCTGACCAACAAGCCCTTGGCCACCAGCTTCTGGATCGCCTCGCGCAGTGACGGCCGCGACACACCAAAGCGTTCCGCCAACGCCCGCTCGGCCGGCAGGCGCTCGCCGGTCTTCAACGAGCCTTCCAAAATCAGCGCTTCCAGCTGACTGACGATGTCATCCGACAAGCGGCGCTGATTGATCGGTGCAAAACCCATAACCCACTCCAAAACGGCCCCGCAGACAGCCAGGCAGCAACACGACGACTTAATTCCAGCTCAATCACCAGCCTAAACAGCCGGCCGCCGCCCTACAAGCGAGCAAACCATGACCACCCCTAGACCAAAGTCGCAGCGCGACAAATTGACAGCGCCCGGATGTGCTTTTACCCTGACCGAGCAGTTCTGTAAATTGGTATTACCAATTTAACCACGAAAACGTTTGAAGGCCTGCCAATTGCCGCAACGTTTTCGCCCAGGCACTCCAACAACAATTAGGGGCCACCCCATCATGCAAACCTGGCAACAGCTTTACACCCCACTCGGCAGCCTTGGCTGGTCGGCAATGGCGGCACTGATTCCGATCGTGTTCTTCTTCCTCGCCCTGGCGGTGTTCCGCCTCAAGGGCCACGTGGCTGGCAGCATCACCCTGGCACTGTCCATCGCCGTGGCCATCTTTGCCTTCCAGATGCCCGCTGACATGGCCTTCGCCGCCGCCGGCTATGGCTTCGCGTATGGCTTGTGGCCCATCGCCTGGATCATTGTTGCCGCGGTCTTCCTCTACAAACTGACGGTCAAGAGTGGTCAGTTTGAAGTGATCCGCAGCTCGGTGCTGTCGATCACGGATGACCAACGCTTGCAGGTGCTCCTGATCGGCTTCGCCTTTGGTGCCTTTCTCGAAGGCGCTGCCGGTTTCGGCGCCCCGGTGGCCATTACTGCTGCCTTGCTGGTCGGCCTGGGGTTCAACCCGCTGTACGCCGCCGGCCTGTGCCTGATCGCCAACACCGCCCCGGTAGCCTTTGGCGCCCTCGGCATCCCGATCACCGTAGCCGGCCAGGTAACCGGCATTGACCCGTTCAAGATCGGCGCCATGACTGGCCGCCAACTGCCCTTCCTGTCCGTACTGGTGCCCTTCTGGCTGGTGGCCATGATGGATGGCTGGCGCGGCATCAAGGAGACTTGGCCGGCGGCCCTGGTGGCGGGTGTCAGTTTCGCCATCACCCAATACCTGACCTCAAACTTCATCGGCCCGGAACTGCCGGACATCACCTCGGCGCTGGTCAGCCTGATTTCCCTGACCCTGTTCCTCAAGTTCTGGCAGCCCGCACGCGCAGCCAAAGCCGCCGTTGCAGGCGTCAGCCCGGCAATCAGCGCCTTTGCTGGCGGCTTTGGCGGTGCCCGCAGCACCAGCGCTTCGCCGTACAGCTTCGGTCAGATTCTCAAAGCCTGGTCGCCATTCCTGATTCTGACCGTGCTGGTCACCATCTGGACCCTGAAACCCTTCAAGGCGCTGTTCGCCGTCGGCGGCGCCCTGGAAAGCTGGGTGCTGTACTTCGCCATCCCGCACCTGGATCAACTGGTGATCAAGGTCGCACCAATCGTGCTCAACCCAACACCGATTGCCGCCATCTACAAACTGGACCCGGTATCGGCCACCGGCACGGCGATCTTCTTCTCTGCGCTGATTTCCATGCTGGTCCTGCGCATTGATGTGAAAACAGGTCTGACCACTCTGCGCGACACACTGATCGAGCTGAAACTGCCCATCCTGTCGATCGGCATGGTGCTGGCTTTCGCCTTCGTCACCAACTACTCGGGCATGTCCTCGACGCTCGCCCTGGTACTGGCCGGCACTGGTGTGCTGTTCCCGTTCTTCTCGCCGTTCCTCGGCTGGCTGGGCGTGTTCCTCACCGGTTCGGACACCTCGTCCAACGCCCTGTTCAGCTCGCTGCAAGCCACCACCGCGCACCAGATCGGCGTCGATCCGACCTTGCTGGTGGCGGCCAATACCAGTGGTGGCGTGACCGGCAAGATGATCTCGCCGCAATCGATCGCCGTGGCCTGCGCTGCCACCGGCTTGGTGGGTAAGGAGTCGGACCTGTTCCGCTTCACCCTCAAGCACAGCCTGATCTTCGCCGCCTTCGTCGGCCTGATCACCCTGCTGCAGGCGTATGTGTTCACCGGCATGCTGGTCCACTAACCGTTCGGTTCTGCTGCGCGTCGGCGATCCGGCGTTAGAAATGGCCTCGGGGGCTCACGCCCGAGGCCCTGCCTGCCGGGTCTCGCGCTAGCTTGCGAGATCCGGCGCAGCTGTAATGTTCAACTACTTCCACGGGTGTGACCCATGATCATTTCCGCCTCCACCGACTACCGCGCCGCTGCCCAGCGCAAGCTGCCGCCGTTCCTGTTTCACTACATCGACGGTGGCGCATACGCCGAGCACACGCTGCGCCGTAACGTCAGCGACCTGGCCGACATCGCCCTGCGCCAGCGGGTGTTGCGCGACATGTCGCAGCTGAGCCTGGAAACCCAATTGCTGGGTGAAACCCTGGCCATGCCGGTGGCCCTCGCCCCAGTCGGCCTGACGGGCATGTACGCCCGCCGCGGCGAAGTGCAGGCGGCCAAAGCCGCCGCTGCTAAAGGCATTCCCTTCACCCTATCGACCGTCTCGGTGTGCCCGATTGAAGAAGTGGCGCCCGCCATCAGCCGGCCGATGTGGTTCCAGCTGTATGTATTGAAAGACCGCGGCTTTATGAAGAACGCCCTGGAACGGGCCAAGGCCGCCGGCGTCACCACCCTGGTGTTCACCGTCGACATGCCCGTGCCCGGTGCTCGCTACCGCGACGCCCATTCCGGCATGAGCGGCCCCAATGCGCCGCTACGGCGTATGCTGCAAGCCATGACCCATCCAAGCTGGGCCCTGGACGTCGGCCTACTCGGCCGCCCCCACGACCTAGGCAACATCTCCACCTACCGCGGCAATCCCACGGGCCTGGCCGACTACATTGGCTGGCTGGGCGAGAACTTCGACCCATCGATCTCGTGGAAAGACCTGCAGTGGATTCGCGATTTCTGGGACGGCCCCATGGTCATCAAGGGCATCCTCGACCCTGAAGACGCCAAGGATGCGGTGCGTTTTGGTGCCGACGGCATCGTCGTCTCCAACCACGGCGGTCGTCAGCTCGACGGGGTACTGTCCAGCGCCCGCGCCCTGCCGGCGATTGCCGATGCGGTGAAAGGCGATCTGGCGATTCTGGCCGACTCCGGCATCCGTACCGGCCTCGACGTGGTGCGCATGCTCGCCCTCGGCGCCGACAGCGTGATGCTCGGCCGCGCCTTCGTCTACGCCCTGGCCGCCGCCGGTGGTGCCGGCGTGAGCAACCTGCTGGAGCTGATCGAGAAAGAAATGCGCGTCGCCATGACCCTGACCGGCGCCAAGTCGATCCGCGACATCAGCGCCGAGTCGCTGGTGCGCGAACTGGGCCGTTGAGCACAGCACTGCACTTTGTAGGCGCGGCTCACTCCGCGCCTACAAAAAGTAACACCAGACAATAATCCGGAGCGCCCATGAGCCTGCCCGTCGCCTTTCTCGCCGCCGTCGAACGCCTGATCCCCGCCACCCGCCGCTTCGATGATCCGTTGTCGACCCTGGCCTTCGGCACCGACGCCAGCTTCTACCGGCTGATCCCCAAGCTGGTGTTGCGGGTTGAGAGTGAGGCCGAAGTCGTCGAACTGCTGCAACTGGCCAACATCCACCAAGTGCCGGTGACCTTCCGCGCCGCCGGCACCAGCCTATCGGGCCAGGCCATCAGCGACTCGGTACTGATCGTTCTCGGCGACAATTGGAACGGCCGCGAACTGCTCAAAGGCGGCGCGCAGATCCGTCTGCAACCCGGAGTGATCGGCGCCCAGGCGAACGCCGTGCTGGCCCCGCTGCAACGCAAAATCGGCCCCGATCCGGCCTCGATCAACGCCTGCAAAATCGGCGGTATCGTCGCCAACAACTCCAGCGGCATGTGCTGCGGCACGGCGCAGAACAGCTATCACACCCTGGCCGGCATGCGCCTGATTTTGGCCGACGGCAGCGTACTCGATAGCGAAGACCCACTGAGCGTGGCGCGCTTTCACGCCAGCCATGGCGAACTGCTGGAGCAACTGGCCGAGCTGGGCCGGCAGACTCGCGCCAACACCGAACTGGCCGCCAAAATTCGGCATAAATACCGGCTGAAAAACACTACCGGCCTGTCACTCAATGCCCTGATCGACTACGAGCGGCCGCTGGATATCCTCAGCCACCTGATGGTTGGCTCGGAAGGCACCCTGGGCTTTATCAGTTCGGTCACCTACCACACCGTGCCGGACCACCCGCACAAGGCCAGCGCCCTGCTGGTCTTCCCCGATGTACAAAGCTGCTGCCACGCCGTGACTGTACTGAAAAGCCAGCCGGTGTCGGCAGTGGAATTGCTGGATCGACGCAGCCTGCGCTCGGTCGAGAACAAGGCAGGCATGCCCGCCTGGGTCAAGGCGCTGTCCGCCAACGCCTGCGCCCTGCTGATCGAATCCCGCGCCGCCAGCCAGGCGCTGCTGCAGGAACAGCTGGCGCAAATCATGGCCTCCATCGCCCACTTCCCGGTGGAAAAACAGGTCGATTTCAGCAGTGACCCAGTCGTCTATGAACAGCTGTGGAAGATCCGCAAGGACACCTTCCCCGCCGTCGGCGCCGTGCGCCAGACCGGCACCACGGTGATCATCGAAGACGTGACCTTCCCGGTCGAGCAACTGGCCGCAGGCGTCAATCGTCTGCTGGCACTGTTCGACAAGCACCACTACGACGAAGCGATCATTTTCGGCCACGCCCTGGAAGGCAACCTGCACTTCGTCTTCACCCAAGGCTTCGACACGCCTGAGCAAGTGGCGCGCTACTCGGCCTTTATGGACGAAGTGACGCAACTGGTGGCGGTCGAGTTCGGCGGCTCACTGAAGGCCGAGCACGGCACCGGACGCAACATGGCGCCCTTCGTCGAGCTGGAATGGGGCAGCGATGCCTACCAGCTGATGTGGACGATCAAACACCTGCTCGACCCCCACGGCATCCTCAACCCCGACGTGGTGCTATCGGTTGACCCGCAGATCCACCTCAAACACCTGAAGCCGCTACCGGCCGCCGACGAGATCGTCGACAAGTGCATCGAGTGCGGTTTCTGCGAGCCGGTCTGCCCAGCCAAGGGTCTGACCCTCAGCCCGCGCCAACGCATCGTCATCTGGCGCGACATCCAGGCCAAACAGCGTGCCGGCATCGACACCACGGAGCTGGAACAGGCCTATCAGTACCAAGGCATCGACACCTGCGCCGCCACCGGCCTGTGCGCCCAACGCTGCCCGGTGGGCATCAATACCGGCGACCTGGTGCGTAAACTACGCGCCCGTGACGCGCACCATCCAGGCACCGCCAACTGGCTGGCTGGCCACTTTGCCAACGCGCTA
>NKIE01000903.1 GCA_002256055.1 Pseudomonas sp. PGPPP3
GCGATGTAGGTGTCGCGGTCGGCATAGGCCAGGCGCGCGGCCTGGGCGTACAGGTGCAGCCAGTCGGCCGAGGGCAGGCCGTCCACCAGCGGCCGGGCCGGCTGCAGCGCTGGCGCGGCGGCGTCCATCAGGCGCAGGGTCTGCAGGATGGTGAGCTGGCCCGACGACGGCGGCGGCATGCCGCACACGCGGTAGCGCTGGCGCCACAGGCTGCACAGCGCGTCGCGCGGCACGGGCCGGTAGGCCGCCAGATCGGCCAGGCTCAGCCGGCCCGGGTTGCCGCCATGGGCTTGCACGCGGCGCACGATGTCGGCCGCCACCGGGCCCTCGTGCAACGCGGCACTGCCGTGGGCGGCGACGGCGCGCAGCACGGCGGCCAGCGCCGGGTTGCGCAGGCGGTGGCCCACGGCCCAAGGCTGGCCGTCGGGCTGGAAGAAGTAGGGGCCGGCCTGCGGGTCCTGCCGCAGCGCCGGGCTGGCGCCCTGCAGCAGCGTGTGCAGGCGCGGGC
>NKIE01000103.1 GCA_002256055.1 Pseudomonas sp. PGPPP3
TGATAACGCCCTTAACCACTTCCTCAGCTGCGAAGGCTGCTTCCAGAACAATCCAGCACTCGGCGCGCTTGGCTTTTTCACGGGACAGCTTGGTTTCACCAAAGCCATCTTCAACCGCGTCCAGCGCAACGTGCACTTCGTCACCGACCTTGATGGTCAGCTCGCCAGCGTCGTTGTAGAACTGCTCGAGCGGGATGACGCCCTCGGACTTCAGGCCAGCGTGTACGGTTACCCAGTCACCGTCGATATCAACAATGATACCGGTGATGATGGCACCCGGCTGCAGGTTGAGGGTCTGTAGGCTTTCTTCAAAGAGGTCTGCAAAGCTTTCGCTCATTTTAATTCCTGTTGATCAGGGGCGGAAAATCGCCCAGCTCCACATTCCAGACAATGTGGGTTCGTTCAATTAAAGAAGCCATGCGGTCAAGGACTGGTTCCCCGCCTGCCTTCTTGTTCATCCGGCGATGTCGCGATCGGCGACTTCACTCAGAATGCGTTCCAGCACCTGCTCGATGGAGAGCTCCGTGGAATCCAGCTGTATCGCGTCAAGTGCCGGCTTTAAGGGGGCTATGGCGCGCTGGGTGTCGCGCTCATCGCGCGCACGGATCTCTTCTAGCAGACTCGCAAGGCTAACATCATCGCCTTTAGCCTTCAACTGCAAGTAGCGTCGACGGGCACGCTCCTCGGCGCTGGCGGTGAGGAATACCTTCAGCGGGGCATCGGGAAAAACCACGGTACCCATGTCGCGACCATCGGCAATCAAGCCCGGCGCTTCGCGAAAGGCGCGCTGGCGCTGCAGCAAGGCTTCGCGCACGGCGGGCAAGGCAGCCACCTGAGAAGCGTCGGCACCAATCTGCTCATTACGGATGGCTTCGGTGACCTCTTCGCCCTCCAGAATGATGCGTTGGCCATGACCTTCAGCGGCGGCAATGAACTGCACATCCAGATGAGCGGCAAGCATTTTCAGCGCATCTTCATTGGCCAGGTCAACGCCATGATTACGTGCAGCAAATGCCAGCAAGCGATACAGCGCACCCGAGTCGAGCAAACACCAGCCGAGCTTGCGCGCGAGAATGCCGGCGATCGTGCCTTTACCGGAGCCACTCGGCCCATCAATGGCGATGACCGGCGCGAGAGTGGTCATGCTTGCACCTCTTCGGCGACACGAATGCCGACCTGAGCCGCCAACCCGAGGAAGTTCGGGAAGGACGTTGCCACGTTGGCGCAGTCATGGATGCGAATCGGCGAACTGGCGCGCAGAGAAGCCACGCTGAACGACATGGCGATGCGGTGATCGCCATGGCTGTGCACTTCGCCGCCGCCAATGGCGCCGCCGTCAATAATGATGCCGTCCGGGGTGGGCTCGCACTGGATGCCCAGGGCCAGCATGCCATCAGCCATAACCTGAATACGGTCGGATTCCTTGACCCGCAGCTCTTCAGCGCCGCGCAGGATGGTGCGCCCTTCGGCACAGGCCGCAGCGATAAACAGCACCGGGAACTCGTCGATGGCCAGCGGCACCAGGTCTTCAGGAATATCGATGCCGCGCAGCTTGGCGGCACGTACACGCAGATCCGCCACCGGCTCGCCACCCACTTCACGCAGGTTTTCCAGGCTGATATCGGCGCCCATCAATTTAAGAATATCGATGACCCCAGTGCGGGTCGGGTTGATGCCGACATGCTCCAGCAGTAACTCGGAACCCTCGGCAATGCTCGCCGCCACCAGGAAGAACGCGGCGGAGGAGATATCCGCTGGCACCTCGATATGGGTGGCAGTTAGCTTGTGGCCGGACTCGACGGTCGCAGTGCTACCACTGACCGCAACCGGGTAGCCGAAGCCGCGCAGCATACGCTCGGTGTGATCGCGGGTCGGTGCAGGCTCGGTAACGGCCGTCTCACCCGCCGCATACAAACCCGCCAGCAGCAGGCTGGATTTGACCTGGGCACTGGCCATCGGCATCTCGTAGCTCATTCCAGTCAGGCGCTGACCACCGCGAATCACCAGCGGCGGTCGCCCTTCTGCTGCCGTTTCGATCACCGCGCCCATTTCGCGCAGCGGCTTGGCCACGCGATTCATCGGGCGCTTGGACAGTGACGCATCGCCAGTCAGGGTGGTGTCGAATGCCTGGGCCGCCAACAAGCCCGAAAGCAGGCGCATGGAGGTGCCCGAGTTACCCAAATACAGCGGCCCAGGCGGCGCCTGCAAGCCATGCAAGCCGACGCCATGGATGGTGACGCGACCATGCTGCGGACCTTCGATAACCACGCCCATGTCGCGAAAGGCCTGCAGAGTCGCCAGGGCGTCTTCGCCCTCAAGGAAACCTTCGACCTCAGTGGTGCCTTCGGCCAGCGAGCCGAGCATGATCGAGCGGTGCGAAATGGATTTGTCGCCCGGAACACGAATCCGGCCCGACAGGCTGCCGCCCGGCTGGGCGAGGTAAATCAGATCATTCGAATGCATAGCGTCCACATAAGCCCTGCGGGCCAAAATTTTGCTGAAATGCTCACGTGCTACCCGAGCGCGGGTAAACACGCCCAGCATGTGATGTCCGTCGCCGGTGTCGATCGCCGCGCGCAAGGCGTCGAGATCGCCACGAAAGGCATCAAGTATCCGTAATACCGCATCGCGGTTGGTGAGAAAAATGTCATGCCACATCACCGGATCACTGCCGGCAATCCGGGTGAAATCGCGAAAACCACCGGCGGCGTAGCGGAATATCTCTAGGTTCTCGCTGCGTTTGGCCAGCGAGTCAACCAAACCGAAGGCCAGCAAATGCGGCAGATGGCTGGTGGCGGCGAGCACTTCGTCGTGATGCTCGACTTCCATGTGCTCGACATCGGCGCCCAGCTCACGCCAGAGCCGATCAACCATCTGCAACGCAGCGCCATCGGTATCCGCCAACGGCGTGAGAATCACCTTATGGCGGCGGAACAGCTGACCATTACTAGCCTCTACCCCGCTCTGCTCGGAGCCGGCAATGGGGTGTCCAGGGACAAAACGCGGCGGCACGCCGTCGAAGGCCAGCGCCGCCGCGCGTACCACATTGCCTTTGGCGCTGCCCACGTCCGTCAGCACAGTATCGCCCAACGGCAACTGCGCCAAGGCGCCCAGCAGCTTTTGCATGGCCAGAATCGGCACCGCCAGCTGGATTACATCCGCACCCACGCAAGCCACCGCCAAATCTTCCTCGCAGCGATCAACCACGCCCAACTCAACCGCCATGCGGCGGGATTCGGGATCAAGATCGACGCCGATCACTTCGCGAAATAAGCCTTTGTCGCGTAAGCCCTTGGCAAACGAGCCGCCGATCAAACCCAGACCCACCACCACCAGACGACCCAACGCCGGTGCCGCAACGGCCTCAGCCACGGGGCAACACCTTGGCCAGCGCCTCTAGGAAGCGAGCATTCTCAGCCGGCAGACCGATGGAGATGCGCAGATAAGTCGGCATACCGTAGTTGGCCACTGGCCGCACGATGACGCCCTCACGCAGCAGCGCCTGGAAAATCGGCATTGCTTCGCAGCCCAGATCAACGGCAATAAAGTTGGCCTTGGAGGCAATCCAGCTCAAACCCAGCTGACGGAAACCCGCTTCCAGCTGTGCCATGCCCTGGTCATTAACCGTGCGACTGGCCGCCAGGTAGTCGCTGTCAGCCAACGCTGCGCAAGCCGCCGCCAGGGCCAGGCTGTTGACGTTGAATGGCTGGCGCACACGATTGAGCACATCGGCAATCTGCGCCGAGCAAATGCCGTAACCCACCCGCAACGCCGCCAAGCCATAGGCCTTGGAGAAGGTGCGCGAAACCAGCAGATTGGGGTAACGAGTCAGATAGGTCAGGCCATCCGGCAATTCATCACCTTCGGCATACTCGATATAGGCTTCATCCAGCACCACCAGCACGCTTTCCGGCACCCGTGAAAGGAATGCCTCAAGCGCCTGCGGACCAAACCATGTACCGGTTGGGTTATTTGGGTTGGCGATAAAGACCACACGGGTCCGGACATCAATCGCCGCCAGCATGGCGTCGAGGTCATGGCCAAAGACCTTGGCCGGCACCACATGGGCATCGGCGCCGACGGCCTGGGTGACGATCGGATAGACCGCAAAAGCATGCTCGCTGAACACCGCATTCAAGCCAGGCGCCAAATAGGCGCGGGCCACCAGCTCGAGAATATCGTTGGAGCCGTTACCCAGCGTCACCTGGCTGACCTGCACGCCACAGCGCTGCGCCAGGGCGCTTTTCAGGGCGAAGCCATTACCATCGGGATAGCGCGTCAACTCCCCTAGAGCCTGACCAATCGCTTCCAGCGCGCGCGGGCTGGGGCCCAGCGGGTTTTCGTTGCTGGCCAGTTTGACGATCTGCAGCGGGTCGAGATTCAGCTCGCGCGCCAACTCATCGACTGGCTTACCCGGCACATAGGGAGACAGCTTCTGCACGCCCGGCAAGGCCTGGGCAAGAAAATCGCAACTCATAACCACCCTCGAGCTTCAAGCGACAGGCTGCCAGCGGCAGGCGTCGATGCGTTTGCAGCCCGCAGGCCTGCCGCTTGCTGATTGGTTTACTTGCAGACGGGTTTAAAGGACTGCCTTGGGGTAGGAACCGAGCACCTTGAGGGCCACGGCTTCCTGATTGATCTGCTCCAGCACACCACTGATCAGCGGATCACGGTGATGGCCGACAAAATCGATAAAGAAGGCGTACGTCCACTTACCACTGCGCGACGGCCGCGTTTCAATGCGCGTCAGGTCGATGCCGCTGGTATGGAACGGCACCAGCAACTCGTGCAGCGCGCCCGGCTTGTTGCGCATGGAGACAATGACCGAGGTCTTGTCGTCGCCGGTAGGCGGCACTTCCTGGCTGCCGATGATCAGGAAGCGCGTGGAGTTGTCCGGGCGATCCTCGATTTTCTCCGCCAGCTTGGTCAGGCCATACAGGCTGGCCGCCATATCACCGGCGATGGCCGCCGAATTCCACTCACTTTTCACCCGCTTCGCCGCATCGGCATTGCTGGCTACGGCCACGCGCTCGACGTTCGGGTAGTGGGCGTCCAGCCACTTGCGGCACTGGGCCAGGGACTGGGCGTGAGAGTAGATACGGGTGATTTTGTCGGTCTTGGTGGTTTCCCCGACCAGCAGGTGGTGGTGGATACGCAACTCCACCTCACCGCAGATCACCATGTCGTGCTCAAGGAAGCTGTCGAGGGTGTGATTGATCGCGCCTTCGGTGGAGTTTTCCACCGGCACCACGCCAAAATTCACCGCACCGGCCGCCACTTCGCGGAACACTTCGTCGATGGCCGCCATCGGCACGCTGATCACCGCGTGGCCGAAATGCTTCATCGCCGCCGCCTGGGAGAACGTCCCTTCTGGGCCGAGGTAAGCCACTTTCAGCGGCTGCTCAAGAGCCAGGCAGGAAGACATGATCTCGCGGAACAAACGCGCCACTTCCTCGTTGTCCAGCGGGCCCTGATTGAGCTCCATGATGTGCTTGAGCACCCAGGCCTCACGCTCAGGGCGATAGAACACCGGCTTTTCCCCGGCTGGCAACGAGAGCATCTTCACCCGCGCCACTTCCTGGGCGCAGCTGGCGCGCTCGCTGATCAGCTCGAGGATTTTCTCGTCGAGGCTGTCAATGCGCACCCGCAGCGCCTTGAGCTGATCGAGATCAGACATCAGCCGTGCTCCTTCTCGAACTCGGCCATGTAGGTGACCAGCGCTTCTACGGCATCCAGACCCACAGCGTTGTAAATGGAGGCACGCATGCCGCCTACCGAGCGATGGCCTTTCAGGTTGAGCAAACCGCGGGCATCGGCACCGGCCAGGAACGGCTTGTCCAGGCGGTCATCGGCCAGGCGAAATGGCACGTTCATCCACGAGCGGGCGTTCACGGCAATCGGGTTGCTGTACAGGGCGCTGCTGTCGATGGCCTTGTAGAGCAGGTCTTTCTTGGCGCGATTGAGGCGCTCCATGGCTTCGACGCCGCCCTGCTCCTTCAGCCACTCAAACACCAGGCCAGACAGGTACCAGGAGAAGGTCGCCGGCGTGTTGTACATCGAGCCGTTATCGGCGGCGATTTTGTAATTGAGCATGGTCGGGCAGATGGAGCGGGCCTTGCCGAGCAAGTCCTCACGCACGATCACCACCACCAGGCCGCTAGGGCCGATGTTCTTCTGCGCGCCGGCGTAAATCATGCCGAACTGCGACACATCGATGGGGCGCGAGAGGATGTCCGAAGACATGTCCACCACCAGAGGTACGTCGCCCACTTCCGGCACCCAGTCAAACTGCAGGCCGCCAATGGTTTCGTTACTGGCGTAGTGCAGGTAGGCCGCGTTCTTGCTCAGCTGCCAGTCGTTCTGACCAGGAATGGCGAAGTAGTCATACGGCTTGGCGCTGGCCGCGACATTGATGGCGCCAAAGCGACGAGCTTCTTCGATGCTCTTCTGCGACCAGATACCGGTGTCGATGTAGTCGGCAACGCCTTCTTCCGGCAGCAAGTTCAGCGGAATCTCAGCGAACTGCTGGCTGGCGCCACCCTGCAGGAACAGCACTTTGTAGTTGGACGGGATGGCCAACAGGTCACGCAGGTCCTGTTCGGCTTTTTCCGCGATGGCCACGTAGTCGTCGCTGCGATGGCTCATCTCCATCACCGACAGGCCTTTGCCTTGCCAGTCCAGCAGATCCGCCTGGGCACGCAGCAAAACAGCTTCGGGAAGCGCGGCCGGGCCGGCGCAGAAGTTATGGGCTCGTTTGCTCACATCGACTCTCACTGTAATAGGACCGGCCGCCTGTACGGCGGCCGGTCGATATGACTTGTACTGACAGCGCCATCGCAGCCCGATGGCACCGCCCTGCTGCTGTTACTCGTCGCTGGCGACAACCTCGTCAGCGTCTGCGGCACCGGCTTGCTCAGCCAGAACGCCGTCGCCTGCTTCACCTTCAGCCAGGTCGTCGCCATCCAGCGCTTCAGCGTCAAGCTCTTCACCCTCAACTTCCGAAGGCTCCTGCACACGCTCCAGGCCGACCAGGGTTTCATCACTGGCCAGCTTGATCAGGGTTACGCCCTGGGTGTTACGGCCAAGGGACGAAACCTCGTCGACACGGGTACGCACCAGAGTGCCCTGGTCGGAGATCAGCATGATTTCCTCGCCATCAAGCACCTGCACAGCACCTACCAGCGCACCGTTACGATCGTTGCTAACCATGGCAATCACGCCCTGACCACCACGACCGCGACGCGGGAACTCGGCCATTGCCGTGCGCTTACCGTAACCACGGGCCGAGGCGGTGAGGATCTGCGCGCCCGCTTCGGGAATCAGCATGCTGATGATGAACTGGCCATCGGGCAGACGCATGCCGCGCACGCCGCGGGCGGTACGGCCCATGGTGCGCACTTTGCTTTCTTTAAAGCGAATCACCTTGCCGCCGTCGGAGAACATCATCACTTCACGGGCACCGTCGGTGACCGCTGCGGCGATCAGGGTGTCGCCCTCATCAAGACGCAGGGCAATCAAACCGCTGCTGCGCGGACGACTGAACTGCACCAGCGGCGTCTTCTTCACGGTGCCTTTGGCGGTTGCCATAAATATGTAGGCGCCGGTTGGCTCATCAGAGCCTTCAGCGTCATCGCCGTCTTCGTCTTCGCCCAGCTCTTCAACTTCTTCCTGCTCGACAATCACGCCTTCGATGTCGTCGCTTTCGTCGCCTTCCGGCGCCTGCTGACGCAGGGCTTCCAGGTCGACCTGGAGCATGGCGGTAATCTGCTCGCCCTCATCCAGCGGCAACAGGTTGACCAGCGGACGACCACGGGCGGCGCGGGAGGCCTCTGGAATTTCGTAGGTCTTCAGCCAGTACACCTTGCCCTTGCTGGAGAACAGCAACAGGGTGGCGTGGCTGTTGGCGACCAACAGGTGTTCGATGTAGTCCTCGTCCTTCACACCCGTCGCCGACTTGCCTTTGCCGCCACGGCGCTGTGCCTGGTAGGCAGTCAACGGCTGCGATTTGGCATAGCCACCGTGGGATATGGTCACCACACGCTCTTCTTCGGTGATCAGATCCGCCAGAGTCAGGTCCAGACGGGTATCGAGAATCTCGGTACGGCGCTTGTCGCCGAACTCGGCTTTAACGCCTTCCAGCTCTTCGCGAATCACTTCCATGAGGCGCGTGGCGCTGGTGAGGATGCGGATCAGCTCGCCGATCTGGGTGAGAATTTCCTGGTACTCGGCCAGCAACTTCTCGTGCTCCAGCCCGGTCAGGCGGTGCAAACGCAGTTCGAGAATGGCTTGCGCCTGCTCGGGCGACAGGAAGTACTTGCCTTCGCGCAGACCATATTGCGGGTCCAAAGTCTCCGGACGGCACGAGTCAGCACCGGCGCGCGCAACCATGGCCACCACGGCCGAGGATTCCCAGGCGGTGGCGATCAGGCTTTCTTTGGCTTCGGCAGGGG
>NKIE01000904.1 GCA_002256055.1 Pseudomonas sp. PGPPP3
GAAGGTCGCCTCGAAGACTTGCTGGTGCCACTGGATGTGGCTGTTATCGGTTGCATCGTCAATGGTCCGGGCGAAGCCAAAGAGGCTCACATCGGCCTGACTGGCGGTTCACCGAGCAACCTCGTGTACATTGATGGCAAGCCGTCGCAGAAACTCAATAACGACAATCTGGTCAATGAGCTGGAGCGGCTGATTCGCCAGAAAGCGGCCGAAAAGGTCGAGGCTGACGCGGCACTGATTGCCCGCGGCTAAGCATTTTTAAGGATTTTTTGTGAGCAAGACGCTGCAGGCCATTCGTGGCATGAACGACATTTTGCCCGAGCAGACCCCGCTCTGGCGTTACTTCGAGGGCACCGTAGCCAACCTGTTGGACGGTTACGGCTACCGGCAGATTCGTATGCCGATTGTCGAAGCCACCGAGCTGTTCAAGCGCTCGATTGGCGAAGTAACCGACATCGTCGAAAAAGAGATGTACACCTTCGATGACCGTAATGGCGATTCCCTG
>NKIE01000104.1 GCA_002256055.1 Pseudomonas sp. PGPPP3
GGAGCCGGCTTCGAGGCCGATGGAAACGGTCTGGGTGGCGATGATGTTTTCGATCACCGCCTCCTGCTGGTTGACCTTGATCGGGTACAGGGCGGTGTACTGGCTCTGGTACTCAAGGCGGGCGATGTTGGCATCGAAAGCACCGGTGAGCTGACGCACGCGGTCCTGCAGGATGTCCGGGAAGCGCACCAGCAAGGGCAGCGACAGGCCGGTCTTGCGCAGCTCGTCGACCTGCTCAAAGAGGTCGATCGGCGCGCTCTGCGGACCGTTGGGGCGCACTTCGACGCGACCCGCTTCATTGATGGCGAAGTAACCGGCGCCCCAATGGCGAATACCGTAGACGCTGCGACTGTCCGCGACTGTCCATTGGCTGCCGTCATCTTTACGTGTGCGTCGTACGGGCATCGTGGTCTCCCTGGGGCGATAAAGGCTCTGGCCTGCGCGGCAAGAGCACTAGCAAAGTAGCGAACGGAAATGACGATTCCTGGCGAGTGGACTCAATCGCCAGGAGAAAGTTTAGAAAGCAGGGACTTAACCGCCGGACTTCTTCGTACGAAACCCGCGGGCAGTCAGTTCGGCCAGCAGCAGGTCGACGTGATCGCCCTGAATCTCGATCACCCCGTCCTTCAGCGCACCGCCGCAGCCGCAGCGTTTCTTCAACGCCGTGGCCAACGCCGCGAGGTCATCGAGGGCCAGCGGCACGCCGCTGATGGTGGTCACCGTCTTGCCGCCACGGCCTTTGCTTTCGCGGCGCACGCGGGCGATGCCATCGCCGTCGGGAATCTGGCTTTGCTTGCAGGTACAGGACGCCACCGGCTGGCTGCAGTCCGGGCAATGCCGGCCGCTGTCGGTGGAATACACCAAGCCGCTGAGTGCGGCGAAGGAGGCAGCTTTCTTGACCACGGGCAGGTCCTCGCGGGGGTCAGAAGATATGCAGCAATTGAGGTTGGCAAGGGCATATCTGAAAGCGACTGGCCGGCAGCTTGCCGACCGCGAAGCCCCACTCTGGCAGGGGCAGCGCAAACGAACTGCGACAAGGTCTGCGGTTCGAGGGCGCGCAGTGTAACGGCAAAAAAGCCGCGTGCTAATAGGCTGATTGCGTCATTGCCGAGCGGATTGGCGACGCCACCCGCACAACGTGCAAGATGCTGCACGCAACGCCTGTAAATCCTGCACAAACAGCGGTTATCTGGCCTGATTACTCAGTGCCAGATAACGCTTGAGCGCCACCAGCGAGTCGGGACAGTAAGGCTGTACGGCGGCATCGGCCAACGCCGCCTCGATCGACAGAAAGCGCGCTTGCAGCACTTCTTCCGCCTGCAACTGCAAAGGCGCGTCGGACACGGCAGAAAAAACGCCACACCAGAGGCGATTATCCGGCTGCTCGAAGAAGAAGCGGCCATGCTCGCGCAGGACAACATCGGCGATGCCTAACTCTTCCGCCAACTCCCGCGCAGCCGACTCGGCATAGCTCTCCGCCGCCAGCACCATGCCGCCGGCGGCTACATCCCAGTAACCGGGATACAGCGCCTTGCTGAACGTGCGCTGATGCACGCACAACTCACCAGCGGAATTAAACAGCAGGATAAAGGTGCCACGACCGACCAGCCCGCGGGCGCGCAGTTCGGCTCGCGGCAAGCTGCCCAGCAGCTGATCGGCCTCATCGACCCAGGCGATCAGTTCAGCATCGGAGGCGGCGCGATGGGCCGCCTCTTGGTTGCAGTTGGGCATGACTCAGCCTTGAGTCAGCAAGGTGCGCAGGTCGATGATCGCGGCGTTGGCCCGGGAGATGTAGTTGGCCATTACCAGCGAGTGATTGGCCAGCACGCCATAGCCGCTGCCGTTGAGGATCATCGGGCTCCACAGTGGTTCCTGGGCGGCCTCCAGCTCGCGAATGATCTGCCGCACGCTGACGGTAGCGTTCTTTTTCGCCAGCACGTCGGCAAAGTCCACCTCGATGGCGCGCAGCAGGTGCGACAGCGCCCAGGCTTGACCACGAGCCTCATAGAAGACGTTGTCGATCTGCAGCCACGGGGTTTGCACCACTTCTTCGCTGACCTGCGGCGCTTCGCCCGGAGCCAGCACGGCATCGCCCTTGAGGTCGGTGTTCAGGCGCACGCGCCCGACACTGGCCGACAGGCGCTGGGACAGCGAACCAAGACGGGTGGCGACATCGCCCAGCCAGTTGTTCAGGTTGTCGGCGCGGGTATAGAACTGCGCATTAGGCTGATTAGGGTCGGCCAGGCGGCGCTGGTAGCGGTCCAGCGACTTGATGCCTTCGCGGTACTCGGCTTCGGTGGCCGGCAGCGCCCAGCTCTTGTTGTCGAAGTTGAAGCGCGGCTCGGCCTTGGCCAAATCCGGGTCTTCGGTGGACTGCGACTGGGAGCGGGCAAAGTCTTTGCGCAGGGCGCGCACCACGTCGCGCACTTGCACCAGCACGCCGTATTCCCAGCTCGGCATGTTGTCCAGCCACAAGCCCGGCGGCGCCAGGTCATTGGACAGGTAGCCGCCGTTTTTATCGAGCAGGCTGCCCGCAACACTCTTCACGGTTTCCACCGTGGTGTAGCCACTGACCAGCGGACGCTGAGCCAACTCGGCCGCAGCCTTGGCATTTTGCTGCACCGGGAACAGGGCCGGCTCCTGGCTCCAGTACCAGCCCACCACCAGGGCCGCCAGCAAATACAAACCAAGCAAGCCGCCAAGGGCGCGGCTCAGCCACAGCCCCCCGAGGTAACTGCGCACATCGTCGACCGAATCATCGACCCGCCCGCGCAGGTCATTCTTGCGGTTTTTCCAGTCCAGCATGGCCATGTCCTTGATTTGCTGCATGAAAGGGTTTGGGCAGCGGCGGCATCTGCCACTGCGCGTACCCGCACTATAAGGGAAGCGCCGACCGATGCGCAGCGCATCACGGCAAACTTAGCGTTGGCAGTTCATGCTCGGCGCCGGCGTGCCAGCAGAAACAGACAAATGGATGGCGCCAATTGATCGACGGCGCCATCACTGCCACTATCCTGTGCCAGCATAGCGCCATCACCGCCAAACCATTGCCACAGTCACCTGCCAGCGAACCATGATCGAGCCAGAAGACCCCAGTCGCGACCGCCTCAAGCATCACTTCGCCCAGCGCGTGACCCACCAGGCCAGGCAAACCCTGGAAGTCTGGCAGCGCCTGCAGTGCAGCGAATGGAATGCCGTGGAAATGGCCGAACTGAGCGAAGCCAACCTGCTGCTGCTGCGCTACGCCCAGCGTTTCGAGCAGACCGAACACAGTCAGTTGGCAGAGGCCATCCAACACTGCTTGGCAGCGGTAGAAGCCAATCGCGGGCGCCTCAACAGCGAGCTGATCAGTCAGCTCAACCAACTGATGCAACGTCTCTCGCGCACCGGCCTGCGGCACAGCGACCAGCTCGAACAAACCCCTCTGCCAGCACTGCGCAAACCGGTGTACCTAGCGCTGCAGGATGCAGTGCAAGGCCAGCGCCTATGCCAGCAACTGCAATCCTTTGGCTTGCTGGCGCAAGCCCTGGACACCGCCAACGGCTTTCGCTCAGCAATGACCGAACGCCACCCGGCAGCCATCCTTATGGACATCGACTTTGCCGGCCAGGGCTGCGGCCTGCGCCTGGCCGAAGAAGTGCAAAACAGCCTGGAGCAGAAACTGCCGCTGCTGTTTTTCAGCCAGGAAGAGACCGACACACCAACGCGCCTGGCCGCGGTGCGTGCCGGTGGCCGCGAATTCTTCACCGGCATGCTGGATGCCTCCAGCCTGCTGGAGCGAATCGAGACCCTGACCCACGTCAGCCAGTACGACCCTTACAAAGTGCTGATCGTCGACGACTCGCGGGCCCAGGCGACCCACACCGAGCGCGTGCTCAACAGCGCCGGCATCCTCACCCACACCCTCACCGAGCCGCTACAGGCGATGGCAGCATTGGCTGACTTTCAGCCGGACCTGATCATTCTCGATATGTACATGCCGGCCTGCAGCGGCACCGAGCTGGCCAAGGTGATCCGCCACAACGACCGCTACGTCAGCGTGCCGATCATTTATCTGTCGGCCGAGGACGACCTCGACAAACAGCTTGATGCCATGAGCGAGGGCGGTGACGACTTCCTCACCAAGCCGATTAAACCGCGCCACCTGATTGCGACCGTGCGCAACCGTGCCGGACGCGCCCGCAGCCTGCGCTCACGCATGGTGCGCGACAGCCTCACCGGCCTGTTCAACCACACCCACACCCTGCAATTGCTCGAAGATGCCCGCTCGCGAGCACGGCGCAGCGGCACTCCGTTGAGTTTTGCGATGCTCGACATCGACTTCTTCAAGAAGGTCAACGACACCTACGGCCACCCCATGGGCGACCGGGTCATCAAGAGCCTCGCGCTATTCCTCAAGCAGCGCCTGCGCAAGACCGACCATATCGGCCGTTACGGCGGCGAAGAATTTGCCGTGGTGCTGCCCGACACAGATGCCGCCACCGCCCTCAAGGTGATCGACGAAATCCGCCAGCGCTTTGCCGAAATCAGCTACCCGGCCCAGCCGATGGATCTGTCCTGCACCTTCAGCTGCGGCATCGCCGAGTTGCACGACGGTGTCGACAGCAAGGCCTTGTCCAAGCGCGCCGATGAGGCCCTGTACGAAGCCAAACACAGTGGCCGCAACCGCTGCGCGGTGTACCCCGCCTGAGCCCTAACGGCAGCACTGTAATCAAGCTGAAACAAAATAGTCATACGGTTACTGGCCTAACGCCACTTCGAGTGCCGAGGTCAGGATGCGCCTTAAACTGCTGACAAATCTCAACACCCTGCTACTGATCGGCGTCTGCCTGGCGCTGGGCGCCACCCTCTGGTGGTCACAGCAGGCCCTGGAACGCCCTTACCAGTTGATGGCGCGCTACCTGAGCCTGTCGCAGAGCTTCCAACAGGACGTAGCACAAAACATCCACGACTACCTGGGCAGCGGTGACGCCCTGCGCCACAGCGCGGCCACCAAGGCCATCGGCCAATTTGCCGAGGAGCTCGACAGCCTGCCGAGTGACTTGGCAACCGACCTGCAACCCAGCTTGCTGGAGCTGCAGGACTTTACCGCCAACGATTTGCTCGCCGCCGGCAAACTGGCCGGTGACCCACAAGGTTTGTTGTTGCAGGCCGAGCGTGAAATGAGCGGTGCCCTTGAACAATTGGCCGCTTACGCCAACAGCAGCAACGCCGGCAGCGCTTATCAAGCGCCACTGTTTCAGGCAGCCCAACACCTCATCCGCCTCGGTCATGCCCGCGGCAAGCTGGTGAGCAGCGGCCGCAGCGAATTACGCAGCGAAGTCGAGCACGAACTGAGCCAGCTCAACCAGCAAGCCCAGCGCCTCAATGACCTGCCACTGCTCGGCGTCAGCGAACAGCAGAGTGACGACAGCACCGATTTCAGCGCCCTGCTCGGCCTTGATAGCGAGGCCAACAGCCAGCCCGTCGAAGATCAGGGCATCGCTCTCAAGCGCGACTTCAGCAGCCTGCTGCAACGCTACCCTGCCGAACTGCAACGCACCCGCACACTGATCGAGCAGCGCCAGGAGTTGGCCGGCAGCACCCAGGCGAAAGTCGGCGCCCTGCAACAGGCACTGGCCGCCATTGAGCCGCAGGTGCGCGCTCAATACGGCGAGATTCAAGGCCAGGTGCAACTGCTGCAGGGTGTGATGATCGGCTTGATCCTGTTGATTGCCCTGACCATCGACACCATCCAGCGGCGCCTGACCAATGTTCTCCACCGCCTAGTGCCTGCGCTGTCGGCCTGGGCCGCCGGCGACTTCAGCGGCGAAGTGCAACTGCAAGCGCAGACCCGCGAACTGCGCGACATCGAGGAGTCCCTCAATCGTCTGCGCCTGTACCTGGTTGATCTGGTCGGCACCATTCGCGGTCACGCCGAACAGGTGGCCGGCAGCAGCCGCACCCTGGCAGATCTCAGCAGCGGCCTGCACAGCGGCGCCGAACGCCAGGCCGGTGACACTGCACAGATCCGCGATGCCCTCGGCGAGCTCGAAGGCACCATTCTGCAAGTGGCCGGCGACGCCAGCCAGGCGGCCGATGCCAGCCGTGATGCCGGGCGCGCCGTGGAGCAAGGACAGACTGTGATCGGCCACAGCCTCACCGGCCTGCATGGCCTGGTCGGCGAAGTGCAGAGCAACGCCCAGGCGATCGAACGCCTGGCCGAAGAAACCGCCACCATCGGTAAGGTACTGACGGTGATCCGCGGGATCGCCGACCAGACCAACCTGCTGGCCCTGAATGCCGCCATCGAGGCTGCCCGCGCCGGCGAAATGGGCCGCGGCTTTGCCGTGGTGGCCGAGGAAGTGCGCTCCCTGGCCCTGCGCACCAGCGGCGCCACCGAAGAGATCCAACAGCTGATCGCCCGTTTGCAACAAGCCGCGCACAACTCCCTTGAGGCCATGCGCAGCCAAGTCGTCCATGCCCAGACCACTGCCAATCAGGCCGCCGCTGCCGACAGCGCCCTGGCCGACATCGTCGCCGCAATTCGCACCATCGCCAGCATGGCCGAGCGCATCGCCGATGCCACCGCCCAACAAAGCGGCGCCGTCAGCGAAATCCGCGGCCACAGCGAGCGCATTCACACCCTGGGCGGCGACAACCTGCAGCGCATCGGCCAAAGCCGTCAGCAAGGTGAACAGCTGTTGCTGCTCGGTGGTGAGTTGCATACGGCGGTGCAAGCCTTCCGCGTTTAAGAACAGCCGCTGGGCCGGCTGCAACGCCCTCTTACAGCCTCGGCCCTGCTCCCCGGCGGCAGTCTCCGTTATCATGCCGGCACATTTGCCGAGCGAGACACGCATGCGCCGCCTGTTGAGTCTGATCCTGCTACTCGTCGCCCTGCCGGCCAGCGCCGGCCTGCTGGACGCCCTGCCCAACGCCAAGCTGGGCGCACCGCTGAATAACAGCAGCGATTTTCTGCCAGTACGCGAAGCCTTTCGCCTGAGCCTGGTGAACAGCGACGCCCGCGCCATCCAGCTGCAGTTCGTCGCCGCCGATGGCTATTACCTCTACCGCCACCGCTTCCAGTTCCGCACCGAACCGGCCGACATCGCCTTGGGCGACGCTGTGTTGCCGGCTGGCGAGGCCAAGACCGACGACTACTTCGGCGATGTCGAGGTTTATCACGGCGTGTTGGATGTGCAGCTGCCGCTGAACAATCCACAGCAGCGCCCGTTCACCCTGCAAGTCACCTACCAGGGCTGCGCCGACAAAGGCCTGTGTTATCCACCAGAAACCCAGAGTTTCAACATTGGTGACGCGCCAGCGGCAACGAGCACGAGTCCAGCCAGCGCCTGGAGTTGGCGCGAGCTGGCGCTGTTCTTTCTCGCTGGCTTGGGCCTGACCTTTACCCCTTGCGTGCTGCCGATGCTGCCGATTCTCTCCGGCGTTGTGCTGCGCGGCCAGGTCGGCGGCCTACGCGGCTTCAGCCTGTCTAGCACCTACGTACTGTCGATGGCCGCCTGCTTCGCCGTGCTCGGCGCCCTGATGGGCGTGTTCGGCGCTGAACTGAACCTGCAGGCACGCCTGCAATCGCCATGGGTGCTGGTGCCCTTCGCGCTGTTTTTCGGTGTCTTTGCCCTGGCCATGTTCGGCCTCTACGAGCTACGCCTGCCGCATTTCATCAGCGACCGCCTCGACCGCCTCGCCGGCAACACCCGTGGCGGCTCGCTGTGGGGCGCGGCGCTGCTGGGCGTGCTGTCCAGCCTGCTGGTCTCACCCTGCGTATCGGCACCCCTGGCCGGCGCCCTGCTGTATATCAGCAGCAGCGGTGATGCCTTAGGCGGCGGTATCAAGCTGTTTGTTCTTGGCTTGGGCATGGGCACACCCATGGTGCTGTTTGCCACCGGCGGCGGCGCCCTGCTGCCCAAGTCCGGGACCTGGATGGTCAGCGTGCGCAATGGCTTTGGCGTACTGCTGCTGGCGGTCTCGGTGTGGTTGCTCGAACGCGTCCTGCCAGGCCCGTTGAGCCTTGCGCTGTGGGGCCTACTGGCCGGCGGCGTGGCGCTGTACCTCGGCGCACTGGAATTCACCCCAAAAACCCACCGACAAAAGCTCAGCCAACTGTTCGGCCTACTGTTGCTGGTCTACGCCCTGAGCAGCTGGACAGGCGCCCTGCAAGGCCACAGCGACCCACTGCGCCCCCTCGGCGGACCGACCAGCACCGGCAGCACGCCCACCGAGCAGAGCACGGAAAGTGCCTGGCAGACTATTCGCACCCCCAGCGAACTGACCCAGGCCCTGGCCAGTGCCAAAGCCGCCGGCCAGCCCTTGCTGCTGGACTGGTACGCCGACTGGTGCATCAGTTGCAAGATCATCGAACGCGAAGTGCTCACCGCCCCAGCCGTGCCCGCGCAGCTGGACAACTACCGCCTGATTC
>NKIE01000905.1 GCA_002256055.1 Pseudomonas sp. PGPPP3
TGCGGCCGCCTGCTGGCCGACCTGGGCGCCGACGTCATCCTGATCGAACCGCCCGGCGGGCTGCCGCACCGGCAGCAGCCGCCGCTGCACCAGGGCGTGAGCCTGCAGTTCGCCACGCACAACGCCAATAAGCGCAGCCTGGTGCTGGACCTGAGCACGCCCGAGGGGCGGGATCAGTTCGGCCGTTTGCTCGACAGCTCTCAGCTGCTGCTGGACACGCTGGCCCCCGGCGTACTGGAGCGGCTGGGGTTGGCTCCCACCGCCCTGCGCGCCAGCCGGCCCGGCCTCATCGTCCTGTCGGCCAGCGACTATGGCCAGACCGGCCCGTGGCGCGACCAGGTCGCCACGCACAGCGTGCATGCCGCCACCGCCGGGTTCCTGTGCCGCTCTGGCCTGCCGGGCCAGCAGCCGCTGCTTCCTCCGGGTGACCTGGTCTGGGAAACGGCCGCACTGCAGGCAGCCTGGGTGGCCATGCTGGGCTTGTGGCAGCAGGCCAAGACCGG
>NKIE01000906.1 GCA_002256055.1 Pseudomonas sp. PGPPP3
GGCGCCGTTCTCGCAGAACTTGATCCGCCCGTCTTCCGGCGAGTCACCCCAGGCGCAACCAGGGCAGTCGAAGCCGCCGTGCTGGTTGGTCTTGAGCAGCGCGCGCAGGTTCTTGAACGGCTGCTTACTGTCCAGCCAGGCGTGCGCCACGCTGCGCAGGGCGCCCCAGCCGGCGGCGGCGCCGCGATAGGGTTGGTAGCGTGGCTTTAACGGTTGCAGGCTCATGGCTGTGGCTCGTCGCTGGGCGCTGGGCTGTAGACCCGTGGCGCGCTGTGCTGGGGAAGGTGGATCAGATTGAGACCATGCTGGCGCGCCCAGTCGACGCTCAGGGCGGTGGGCGCCGCGAGGCTGACCAGGGTCTGCAGGCCACCGCGTACGGCTTTGTGAATCAGCTCCAGGCTGCAGCGGCTGGTCACCACTGCGAAGCCACCCTGGCGCGCGATGCCTTGGCGGTGCAGGGCGCCGAGCAGTTTGTCGAGGGCGTTGTGGCGGCCGATGTCCT
>NKIE01000907.1 GCA_002256055.1 Pseudomonas sp. PGPPP3
CCTTCGACGAAGCGCTGGTGGCGGTGTTCGAAGGCGGCATCGAGGTGGCCGAGGCGCTGCAGGACCTGCCGGCCGACCACGTGTTCTTCACCGGCAGCCCCGCGGTCGGCAAGCGCGTGATGGCCGCGGCCGCACGCCACCTGAGCAGCGTGACGCTGGAGCTCGGTGGCAAGAACCCGGCCATCGTCGGCCAGGACGCCAACCTAGCCGATGCTGCGGCCAAGGTGGCGGGCGCACGCTTCAGCAACGCCGGCCAGCTGTGCCTGTCGGTGGACCATGCCTGGGTGCACCGCTCGCAGATCGACACCTTCACTCAGGTCGCGGCGCAGGTGGTGCAGAAGATGTTCTATGCCGAAGGGCAACTGCAGAAGGAGCGTTTCCCCCGCATCGTGGACGCGCGCAACCTGGCCCGCCTGCGCGGCTACCTGGACGACGCGCTCACCCGCGGCGCGCGGCTGGTCTGTGGTGGCAACGTGGACGAGCACGACCTGAGCTTCCACCC
>NKIE01000908.1 GCA_002256055.1 Pseudomonas sp. PGPPP3
GGCGATGACGCCGAGCGCCCGCTCGGATAGCCCCCTCTCCCCTGGGGAGAGGGTTGGGGTGAGGGCCCTGGCAGCGAGCCCAGTGGAAAAGGCTGCGCCGTTTTCCACGCTACGGTTTTATCCGGGGCGCTGACGCCGAGCGCCCGCTCGGATAGCCCCCTCTCCCCCGGGGAGAGGGCTGGGGTGAGGGCCCCCTGGCATCGAGCCCCCAGTGGAAAAGGCTGCGCCGTTTTCCAGGCTACGGTTCTATCCGGTGCGATGACGCCGAGCGCCCGCTCGGATAGCCCCCTCTCCCCCGGGGAGAGGGTTGGGGTGAGGGCTCTCTGGCAGCGACCCCCCAGTGGAAAAGGCTGCGCCGTTTTCCACGCTACGGTTCTATCCGTGGCGATGACGCCGAGCGCCCGCTCGGATAGCCCCCTCTCCCCTGGGGAGAGGGTTGGGGTGAGGGCCCTGGCAGCGAGCCCAGTGGAAAAGGCTGCGCCGTTTTCCAGGCTACGGTTTC
>NKIE01000105.1:0-2834 GCA_002256055.1 Pseudomonas sp. PGPPP3
ACGGCAACAGGGCATAGGCCTGCACTGCCAACGCCGCGTTTTCCAGCGGTAAATCAAGCAAAGGCAGGTCGTGCAACTCCAACACTTCGCCCTGCCCGTTCAGGCCGCGCCAGTGCCAGACAGTGTCGTCTTCGGCCAGATCATAATCACGCCCACGCAGGAAGAACGGGCAATCCAACACCGCCACGCGCTGCAACAGCGGCACTGGCGGATCAAGATCACCACAGAGCGCAGGCTTGCTGGCGCGCAGAATGCCTGCCTTTTCAAATGCCACCGACTCACGGCTGTCACCCAGCCAATCGCCATGATCCAAGCCGATACTGGTCACCAACGCCAAGTCAGCATCCACCAGATTGACCGCATCCAGACGACCGCCCAGACCGACTTCAAGCACGACCGCATCCAGCCCGGCATGCTCGAACAGCCAGAACGCCGCCAGGGTGCCCATCTCGAAATAAGTGAGGGAAATGCTGCCGCGCGCCACTTCAACGGCCGCAAAGGCAGTGCACAGGGCGGCATCATCAACATCCACACCCGCCACTCGCACGCGCTCGTTGTAGCGCAGCAAGTGTGGCGAACTGTAGACCCCAACCTTAAGACCCTGCCCACGCAGCAACACCTCGATAAACGCGCAGGTCGAACCCTTGCCATTGGTGCCGGTGACGGTAATCACCAACGGCGCCGGCTTACCCAAGCCCAACTGATCAGCGACCTGACGAACACGCTCAAGCCCCATATCAATGGCCGAAGGGTGTAACTGCTCGAGATAGCTCAGCCAATCGGCCAGGGTGCGGGTATTCATGCCGTGACAGGAGCTTCCGTCGGTGCCGGCAAGCGCATCATTTGCGCCAACAGCCGCGCCAACCGTGGGCGCAGCTCTTCACGGTGAATGATCATGTCGATGGCGCCGTGTTCCAAAAGGAACTCGCTGCGCTGGAAGCCTTCCGGCAGCTTTTCGCGCACAGTCTGTTCAATGACGCGCGGCCCGGCAAAGCCGATCAACGCCCGCGGCTCAGCAACGATCACATCGCCCAGCATGGCCAAACTGGCCGACACACCGCCGTAGACCGGGTCGGTCAGCACCGAAATAAACGGCACACCCTCCTCCCGCAGACGCGCCAGCACGGCCGACGTTTTCGCCATCTGCATCAAGGAAATCAGCGCTTCCTGCATCCGTGCGCCACCGGAGGCGGCAAAGCACACCAGCGGGCAACGCTGCTCAAGGGCCACATTGGCGGCACGCACAAAGCGCTCACCAACGATGGCGCCCATGGAGCCGCCCATAAAATTGAACTCAAAGGCACAGGCCACGACAGGCATAGCCTGCAACGTGCCGCGCATGGCGATCAGAGCATCTTTCTCACCGGTCTGCTTTTGCGCGACCAGCAAGCGATCCTTGTACTTCTTGCTGTCGCGAAACTTCATCCGGTCAACCGGCTCAAGCTCCGCACCGATTTCTTCGCGGCCATTGGCGTCGAGAAAAATATCCAGCCGCGCACGCGCATTAATGCGCATGTGGTGGTTACATTTCGGGCAGACATCCAGGGTCTTTTCCAGCTCAGGGCGATACAGCACGGCCTCGCAGGACGGACACTTGTGCCAAAGGCCCTCAGGCACCGAACTCTTTTTGACTTCGGAACGCATGATCGAGGGAATCAGCTTATCTACCAGCCAGTTACTCATGCTTCGTTTCTCCAAAACGGTTGGCTCGGACGGATGGGCAGCCTAGCCGCCAACACCCTTGAGCGAATTCACGATTGCAGCTTCATGGACGGCCAACGCCTGCCGGCCGTCACATGGAGAAACCGATGACGATAACGGCTGCAAGATACTCATCCATCAGCAACGACCGCTCTCAAACCCGGCCGACTGCCTGCATAAAAGCACGAATCTTGGCGGCATCTTTAATTCCTTTGCCCGCCTCTACGCCGCCACTGACATCCACCGCATAGGGGCGCACCTGTTCGATAGCCGCCTGCACATTGGCCACTGACAAACCACCAGCCAAAATCACCGGCTGCGGCAAGCCACTGGGCACCAGGCTCCAGTCAAAAGCCGCCCCCGTGCCGCCCGGCACACCCGGCACATAGGTATCGAGCAAAATTCCGCGAGCCTTGGCATAAGGCGCCGCCAACTGGGCGATGTCATCGCCTGGCCTTACCCTTAGGGCCTTGATGTAGGGCCGCTGATAAGACTCACACTCGGCAGGCGACTCATCGCCATGGAACTGCAACAGATCCAAGGCAACGCCCGCGAGAACGCCGTTCAACTCCTCGCGACTGGCATTCACAAACAGGCCAACCGTCGTCACAAAAGCAGGCAAGGCCGCAACGATATCGCGCGCCTGCTGGATAGACACCGCACGTGGACTCTTGGCGTAAAACACCAGACCGATCGCATCAGCGCCAGCTTCGGCGGCGATCAATGCGTCTTCTATGCGGGTAATACCGCAGATCTTGCTGCGAACGACGGACAAAATACCGGCTCCTAGTGGATGTCAGGCATGGTAGCAAAGGCGCTTCTAGGCGTCAGCCATGATATCCGGCAGACCCGAAAGGAAATGCGGCCCGAGATAACGCACCGGCAACTCAAACTCCGGAGCATATTCGACCTGAACCAAATAGAGACCATAAGGATGCGCCGTCACTCCACCGGTGCGACGCACACGGTTTTCCAACACTTGCGCAGCCCACTCAACCGGACGCTCCCCGGCCCCGATGGTCATCAGCACACCGGCGATGTTGCGCACCATATGGTGAAGGAACGCGTTGGCGCGAATATCCAGAACGATGAAACGACCAAATTCCTGCAGATGCAGGTGATGAACCGTTTTG
>NKIE01000105.1:2844-8368 GCA_002256055.1 Pseudomonas sp. PGPPP3
TGGCCTGACACTGGCGCGCGCGAAAGGCACTGAAGTCATGGGTACCCACCAATGCCGACGCGGCCTCACGCATACGCGACACATCCAGCGGCCGGTGATTCCAGGTCACTTCTTCGGCCATGTGGGCAGGACGAACCTGGTCGTTATAAATCACATAGCGGTAACGCCGCGCCCGCGCACTGAAACGCGCATCAAACTGCGCCGGCATGAACTTAGCCCAGGCCACGCTGATGTCGCCAGGCAAGTTCATATTGGCGCCCATGACCCACGCATGCAGGCTGCGCTCAACCGTGGTGTCGAAATGCACCACTTGAGCACTGGCATGCACCAAGGCATCGGTACGCCCCGCACAGCTGAGGGTTACCGGCGCACCGCCGGCCACTTTCGACAAGGCTTTCTCGAGGGTTTCCTGGATCGAAGGCACGCCTGCACGCTGACGCTGAAAGCCACGGTAACGCGAACCTTTGTATTCAATACCCAGGGCGACTCTGAAAATGCCAGCGGCAGCCATGTCGGCTGCCGCTGTAGGTGTTGCTTCAGTCATTGATCAAGTTAAACCAGCGAGCAGCTCGCGAGCTTCCTGTTGTTGGGTGTCATTACCTTCTGCAACCACTTCATCGAGAATGTCACGAGCACCTTCGGTGTCGCCCATATCGATATAAGCACGCGCCAGGTCCAGCTTGGTGGCTGCCTCATCCGTACCGGAGAGGAAATCGAAGTCATCATCGCCATCCAGCCCGGTCGCCAGCGAATCACCAAGAGCAGGCGCCTCAAGATCAAGCAGGACATCGTCATCGCTTTGCTGCAAGTTCACCGCCAGATCATCCAATTGCGCCGTGACCTCATCGAGCTGCGCGGCGAAGCTGTCGGTAGTGGCAGCCACTGGCTCTTCTTCAGCCAGCGACAGATCAAAGTCGACCGGCAAATCAAATTCGGTCGCAGCCGCTTCACCAGACAACTCCAAGCTCAACTCGGACAACTCATCAGCAGCTGCAGGCGCGGCCGGTTCATCTTCGAGATCAAGAAGGAAGTCTTCGTCATCCTCTGCTACAGCCGACGTGTCGGACTCCAGATCCAAGCTGAACTCAGCCAGATCATCCGCAGATTCGAGGCTCAACTCCGGAGTGGCGGCAGGCTCTTCCATGTCAAGATCCAGATCAAAGCCCAGATCATCGTCAGCCTCAGTGCTCGCTGCAGCCGTTTCATGCAGATCAAAGTCGCCGTCCAGGCTCAGCTCGGCAAACGCATCATCAGCCTTGGGAGTAGCAACAGCATCCAGACCATCGCCCAGCTCAGCGTTCAGTTCATCAAGGCTGAGATCGAAAGCATCATCAAGATCCCCGGCAGCAGGCTGCGCAGCGGGTTCGTCCAATTCAAGGTCATCGAGATTGAATGCATCCAACTCGTCATCCATGTTCAGCGCCGCAGCACCCACAACCGCCGCCGCAGCCATCGCCGGGTATTTGGCGTTTATCTGCTCCAGATCCGCGTTGACCCCGCCAATTTCACGCAGCTCACGCTCTTGGCGGGCAAAGCCATCACGATCACCCAGCTCTGCCTGAACCTCCATCAGCTTAAGACGCAGATCACTGCGCTGAGGCTCATCATTGATGGCGTTTTGCAACAGTTCGGCAGCCTGATTGAAGCGACCGTAGGCGATATAAATATCGGCCTCACCGAGTACATCCGCAGTTTGCGCGGTAACAGGTGCGGCGGTTTGCTCTGCGTCTAGGTCTGTTTCAACAGGATCAGTATCCAGGCCATCGAAACTGCTTTCTGGCAACTCAAGATCGCTCTCTAGCGACTCTTGAGCGTGCTCATTAAGGCTGTTTTGCAGCTCAGTTTCTTTCAGCGCGTTGCGGCGCGACAGCACCATCAAGCCCACTAGCAGCGCCAGCAAGGCACCACCGCCTGCCAAACCAAGCGCCAACGGATTGGCCAGCAAATCACTGATGAAGCTGTCAGATTCTGGCTCAGCGATCGGCGCAGCTGCCGGAGCAACCTGTACCGGCTGGACAGGTTTGGCTGCTACGGGAGCTGGTTTTTTAACTTCAGCAACAGGAGCTGGTTCTACAGCAGCAGGCTTTGCAGGTTCTTCGCTGTAGTTGAAATCTGTCGCAGGAGCCGCAGCAGGTGCTACCGGCGCGGCAGGTGCAGCCTCTTTGGCAGGCGCAGCAGCGGCCGGTGCAGCAGGCACAACAGCTACCGCAGTGGCCGGAACGGCAACAGGGGCGGCAGGTGCCGCTGCAACTGGGGCCGCTACTTTACCTTTGGCCGCCAAGTCAGCCTGCAATTTGGCCAGCTGATCATCTTTAAGCTGAATCAAGCGCTGCAGTTTATCCAGCTGACTTTGCAGATCGGTCATCCGACCTTTCAGCTCGGTATTCTCGCGACGCGTGGAGTCGAGACTTTCCTTGGTAACGGCCAGTTTTTCATCCAAGGCCTTGGTATCGCCCTTACCACCCTTATCACTTCCGACTTGAGCTTTGCCGGCATCACCAGCCACCAGTTGTAAATTATCCTTAATCTCAGTCTGTGCTGGTGCGGCACCCGCAACACTGCGCTTGGTGGCATCCAGCTGACGACTGCCAGTGGCGGCAATGCTACGACCTTCGCGCCAGGCCGCATTTTGCTCGGCAACCTGCGCAATCGCCTCTGCTGGCGAACGACTGGTGATCTGCTGTTCAGTAGGCAGACGCAGGACCTGACCACTTTTCAGGCGATTGATGTTGCCACCGATAAACGCCTGAGGATTCAGCTCCTGGATGGCCAGCATGGTTTGATGCACGGAACCACCCGGCACCCGACGGGCAATTTCCCACAAGGTATCGCTGGAGGTGGTTTTGTATTCGTTGCTATCGAGCTTAGCCGGGGCGGTAGCCACCGGAGCCGGACGACTGACTGGCGCAACTGCAGGTTGCGAGGCCGGTTGCGAGGCACGGACCGGAACAGCCAACGGACGCGGCGCAGGGGCGGCCACCGGCATCTGCGGTGCAACGGCAGCTGTGGTTTGCGGCGAGTAAAGAGGCGGATCAAGCAGCAGCGTGTATTCACGCAGCAAGCGACCGCTCGGCCAGAGCACTTCGACCAGGAAGTTCAGATACGGCTCGCGGACCGGCTTACTCGAGGTCACGCGAATAACGCTCTTGCCGTTAGGCTTGAGCACGGGAGTGAACTTGAGATCGGAGAGGAAGTACTGGCGATCAACGCCAGCTTTGGTGAAGTCTTCCGGCGTAGCCAAGCTCGGGATCAGCTCACCGGACGCGAGATCGCGCACTTCCAGCAATTCAATCTCTGCCACCAAGGGCTGGTTCAGCGCCGACTTCAGAGAAACCTCTCCGAGCCCAAGCGCATGCGCCATACCGGAAGACAGCGCCGAAGCAGCTGCAATTGCCAGCACCAGTTTGCGAACCCGAACCATAGCGTAATCCCTTGTTTTATCTTTTTTTCTCGAAATTCGAGATGGGTCTTGAATCACTGCCTGCATGCGCCTTGCGGCGATTCCCCAACAGCGACCAGCCAAGCCAGTATTGCCAAGCTAGAAAGATTCTTCAAATCTAATGGTAAGTATCTTTTACAGATAGTGTTTTATCAACAACTCGGCTATTTGCACAGCATTCAGTGCGGCGCCTTTTCGCACATTATCAGACGCAATCGACAAAATAACTTCGCTCGGATCATCCAGGCCACAGCGCAGCCGACCTACATAGACTTCATCCTGCCCGATAGCATCAGCTGTGACCGTCGGGTAGTCGCCCTGCCCGACCATTTCAATTCCCGCAGCCGCCTCAAGGGCCGCAGCGATGGCCGCCATGTCTATGTCGCCAAGGGTTTGCAGTGACACGCTCAAGCTATCACCAAAAAACACCGGCGCCAGCATGCAGGTAGCCGACACTTTCAAGTCCGGCTGATCCAGCACCTGCTTGAGTTCTTCGACGATGCGACGCTCGTGCAATACATGCCCAGCAGCATCAGCAGCCCCCACCTGAGGAAACAGATTAAACGCGATTTGCCGGTCAAAAAACTGCGGCTCCAGCGGCCGCACATTGAGCAACTCGGCGGTTTGCCGGGCCAGCTCACTCACCCCTTCACGTCCTTGACTGGACACCGACAGGCAAGCCGTCAGGGTGATGCGCTGCATCTGCAGTAACGCCCGCACCGGCGCCAGGACACAGGCCAGGGCGGCGACACTGGGGCTTGGGCTGGTCAACTGATAAGGCGCCACCAGGGTTTTGAGCACGTCGCCATTGGCCTCCGGCACCACCCGCGGAGCCTGCTCCAGAGTCAAACCGCCGCTTAAATCGATCACACTGCAACCGGCTGCCCGCACCTTATCGGCATAACTGCGGGTGATTTGCTCGCCAGCGGCAAAAAACGCCAGGCGCACCGTACTGAAGTCGAAGGCATCCAAAGCCCGCACGCGCAGATTTTTGCCTTTGAACGGCAACGATTGCCCGGCCGACTCGACGCTGGCGAGCAGGTGCAGGTTGGCTAACGGAAAATCGCGCTCTTCGAGCAATTGCACGAGGGTTTCGCCGACGGTGCCAGTGGCGCCGATCACGGCGATGTCGAAAGATTGGCTCACGGAATAGACCTCAGGCGAAACGGGGAGCGGCACTGTAACCGCGCCCCCGCGCCCAAGCAATTTTAAAGCATCGAGCGAGCCACGCTCGACGCTTACAGGCTTAACGCTCCAGCAGGATACGCAGCATGCGGCGCAGCGGTTCGGCGGCACCCCACAACAGCTGGTCGCCAACCGTGAATGCACCGAGGTACTGCGAACCCATATTGAGTTTGCGCAGACGCCCCACCGGCACGCTCAGGGTGCCGGTCACCGCCGTTGGCGTCAGCTCGCGCATGCTCAGCTCGCGCTGATTCGGCACCAGCTTGACCCACGGGTTGTGCTGGCTGATCAGTTGTTCGATGTCAGCCATCGGCACATCTTTGTTCAGCTTGATGGTCAGCGCCTGGCTGTGGCAACGCATGGCACCGATGCGCACACAGAAGCCGTCCACCGGAATCGGGCTCTTGTTACGACCGAGAATCTTGTTGGTCTCAGCCTGCCCCTTCCACTCTTCACGGCTCTGACCGTTAGGCAGTTCCTTGTCGATATAGGGGATCAAGCTGCCAGCCAGCGGTACGCCGAAGTTTTCGGTCGGGAAGGCCTCGCCACGCATGGCTTCGGCCACTTTGCGGTCGATGTCGAGAATGGCGCTGGCCGGATTGGCCAGGTCATCCGCCACAGCGGCGTGAGTCGCGCCCATCTGCTTGATCAGCTCACGCATGTTCTGCGCGCCGGCACCGCTGGCCGCCTGATAAGTCATGGCGCTCATCCACTCGACCAAACCGGCCTCGTACAAGCCGCCCAGGGCCATCAGCATCAGGCTGACGGTGCAGTTACCACCGATGTAGTCCTTGACGCCGGCATCCAGCGACTGGTCGATGACCTTGCGGTTCACCGGATCCAGCACGATCACCGAAGCATCAGCCATGCGCAGGGTCGACGCCGCGTCGATCCAGTAGC
>NKIE01000106.1 GCA_002256055.1 Pseudomonas sp. PGPPP3
AGAAGTTGATGGCCCATCCGGCTACCCGCGATGTACTGACGTTCGCGGGGATGGACATCCTCTCCAACAGTAACCGCAGCAACGCGGCGGTGACCTTTGTGCCGCTGAAGGACTGGAAGGAGCGCACCACGCCTGAGCTGGATGCGCGCAACCTGACCCGTACCTTTATGGGTATGGGCTTGTCCGAGCAAGACGGCGTGGTGGCCTCGTTTAACCCACCACCGATCACCGGCATGAGTACCACGGGTGGCTTCGAGGCGTATCTGCAGAACCGTGCCGGTGCCAGCGTGCCGGAGATGGCCGCCAAGGTGCAGGCGTTCCTCGCCGCCGCGGCCAAACGTCCGGAGCTGACTGGTCTGCAGACCACCTTCAGTGCCAATGTGCCGCAGTATTACGTCGACCTCGATCGCACCAAGGCGCGGGCCATGGGTGTGGCGGTGAACGATGTATTTACCGCGATGCAGTCGACCTTCGGCAGCTACTACGTCAACGACTTCAACCTCTACGGCCGTACCTGGAAGGTCAGCCTGCAGTCGGAGGCGGATTTCCGCCGTACGCCGCAGGATCTGGCCCAGGTTTATGTGCGCGCCAGCAGCGGTGACTTGGTGCCACTGTCGGCGCTGCTCAAGGTTGAGCGGATTCTCGGCCCGGAAACCTACGCGCGCTTCAACGTCTACCCGGCCGCCAAGATTCTTGGCGGGCCGGCGCCGGGCTACAGTTCCGGTCAGGCGATTGCGGCGATCCAGGAAGTGGCAGACGAAGTGCTGGGTGACGATTACAGCATCGGCTGGGTCGGCTCGGCCTATCAGGAACTGGCCAGCCAGGGTTCTGGCGGTACGGCCTTCCTGTTCGGCCTGATCATGGTGTTCCTAATTCTGGCCGCTCAGTACGAGCGCTGGACCTTGCCGGTGGCCGTGGTCACGGCGGTACCGTTTGCGGTGTTCGGCGCGATTCTGGCGGTATGGCTGCGCGGCACCCAGAACGACCTGTACTTCCAGGTGGGCCTGATTACCTTGATCGGTCTGGCGGCGAAGAACGCCATTCTGATCATCGAGTTCGCGGTGATGCTGCGTGAAGAAGGCAAGGGTATATACGAGTCGGCGCTGGAGGCGGCAAAGCTGCGCTTCCGTCCGATTGTGATGACCTCCCTGGCCTTTATTCTCGGCTGTGTGCCCCTGGCTATCAGCACCGGCGCCGGCTCGGCCAGTCGTCACTCGATCGGTACCGGGGTGATCGGCGGCATGCTCGCGGCCACTCTGCTGGCGACCTTTATGATCCCGATGTTCTACCTGCTGGTGGAGTCGTTTGGGGCCAAAATTGCCGGCATCGGTAAGGGTAAAGCCACGCCGCCCGCGGCTGACTAAAATCGGGCAGGCTTCGCCTGCCGTCGCAGCGCCGCTATCCGCAAGGGCAGCGGCGTTGTCATTTGTGGCGTCAGGCTGAAGCCTGCGTTGCTTCAGTTTTTTGAGTTGTCTGCCATGAACTTACGTATTTTGCTGATCCTGGGGGCGCTCAGTGCTTTCGGGCCGCTGGCCATCGATTTTTATCTGCCCAGCTTTCCAGCCCTGGCCCTGGCGTTTGCAACGGATGTCGAGCATGTGCAGCTGACGTTGGCGGCGTATTTCATTGGTTTGGCCGGTGGCCAGTTGCTCTACGGGCCTTTGGCCGATCGCTTTGGTCGGCGGCGGCCGCTGTTGCTGGGGGTGACGCTGTTCAGCCTGGCGTCGGTGGCCTGTGCCATGGCGACCAGTCTGGAATGGTTGCTGGTGGCACGCTTAGTACAGGCCCTTGGCGGTTGCGCTGGCATGGTCATCGGCCGGGCGGTGGTGCGAGATCTATGCGATCCGCTGGCCTCGGCCAAGGTGTTTTCCCAGTTGATGCTGGTCATGGGCCTGGCGCCGATTCTGGCGCCTTTGGGCGGCGGTTTGCTGCTGTCGTTGTTTGGCTGGCAGTCGATCTTTCTCTGCTTGACCCTGTTCAGTGCACTTTGCGGACTGGCGTTGGCATGGTGGCTGCCGGAAACACTAGCGTTGCACTCGGCGCCAGCGGCCCTGCGCGACGCGCCCAGGCAGTACCTGCGCCTGTTGCAAGACCGCCAGTTTGTCGGCCATGCCCTGACCGGCGGCTTGGTGATGGCCGGTATGTTTGCCTATATCGCCGGTTCGCCCTTTGTGTTTATTCAACTCTACGGGGTGCCGGCGGAGCATTACGGCTGGCTGTTTGGCAGCAATGCTGCGGGTTTCATTCTGCTTGCCCAGGTCAACTCGCGCCTGCTGGGTCATCATGGACCTGGGTATTGGTTGCGCCGGGTGGTCTGGCTATATCTGGCGGGGGGGATTTGCTTGCTCGGCATCAGCTTGCTGCAACCTCAGGCCTTGTGGCCGTTGCTGCTGCCGTTGTTTGTCACGGTGGCCAGCCTGGGCTGCATTTTGCCCAATGCGTCAGCCTGCGCGATGGCTGGGCAGGCGTCCCATGCGGGTAGCGCTTCCGCCTTGCTGGGGTTTATGCAGTTTACCCTGGCCGCATTGGCCTCAGCGCTGGTGGGGCTGCTGCACAATGGCACGGCCCATGGCGATGGTCATCTGTTTGTGCGGGGTGCTGGCGGTCGCCTGCGCGACCTACACGGCGCGAATCAGCAGCGCGCCGTAAGTGTGGCTCAGCCCGCGGCGCGCTGCTGTGCGCGAGGCAGTTGATGCGGGGCACGCAGGCGTGATTCGAGAGTGGCGACGAAGGCGCGCGCCTCACTTTCGGTGCGAAAGCTCACGGCATGTTTATCCAGACGAACCTGCCAGCAATTGCCATTGGCCACGGTTTGCGGGCGGATGAGAATGTTCATGAAAGCCTCCTTCTGGCGATGAGTCCCCAGTCTAGTCCGCCTGTGTTTAAGATTTATGATTTGTGTCAACCAACCGCCTGGCGGTCACCGGCCAGCCAGTCATGCAGTTGTTCGATGCTCAGCGGCCGGCTGAACAAATAGCCCTGACACTGTTCGCAGGCCAGTTGACTGAGTGCCTGATGCTGCTCGGCGGTTTCCACGCCTTCGGCAATCACAGTCAGGTTGAGCGTACGGGCAAGGGCGATGATGGTGGCGACGATTTCCAGGTTGCTTTGGTCCTTGGGCACACCACGCATAAAGCTTTGATCGATTTTCAGCTTGTCCAGGGGAAAACGCCGCAGGTACGCCAGGGACGAATAGCCGGTCCCGAAGTCATCCACGGCCAGGCGCAGGCCAAGGCTTTTCAACGCGCTAAGGGTGGCCTGGGTTTGAGCCACGTCATCCATCAACGCCCCTTCGGTAATTTCCAGCTCCAGGCAGGCGGCGGGCAGGCCGCTGTCATTCAGCGCGTCGCGGACCTGTTTGAGCAGGTCGGTTTGGCGGAACTGTCGCGGCGACAGGTTGACCGCCAGGGTTTCCAGGGCAAAGCCCTGGCTGCGCAGTGCCTGGGCCTGGCGGCAGGCTTCGCGCAGTACCCACGTGCCGATGGGCACGATCAGCCCGGTGTCTTCGGCCAGGGGGATGAAGTCGGCAGGGGAGATCATCCCTTGCGGGCTGTTCCAGCGCACCAGGGCTTCGACGCCCAGCGGCCTGCCGGTGAGGGTGTCCACCAGCGGTTGATAGTGGAGGATGAACTCGCCGCGTTTGATCGCTTGGCGTAGCTGGCTCTCCAGGGTCAGACGGTTGTGAGCCCGATCGGTCAGGGCTTTGGTGTAGAAACGGTAGGTGTTGCGGCCTTCGGCTTTGGCTTGATAGAGCGCGGCATCGGCATTGCGAATCAGCTCGTCGCTGCTCTGCCCGTCGTCCGGGTAGAAGCTGATGCCGATGCTGGCACCCAGGTAGGCCTCACGCTGATGGCCCAGAGGCAAGGGGCGCTCGAACAGTTTCAGCAAGGCCTGGGCGGTGTGAGCGGCTTCGTCGGGGCTTTTCAGGTTTTCCAGAATGACCAAGAACTCATCGCCACCCAGGCGCGCCAAGGTGTCTTCGTTGCGCAGGCGTTGTTGCAGGCGCCGCGCCACGGTCACCAGCAGTTCGTCGCCGACGGCGTGGCCGAGGCCGTCGTTGATGGTCTTGAAGTGGTCGAGGTCGATAAACAGCACGGCGACCTGCTCCTGATGACGCTGGGCGTGCTGCAGGGCATGGTTCAGACGCTCGTGGGCAAATAGGCGATTGGGGAGGTCGGTTAACGGATCGTAATGGGCCAGGTGCGCCAGGCGCTGTTGGCTGTCCTTGAACTGGCTGAGGTCGGTGAAGGCCAGCACGTACTGAGCTTGCAACGGATCGCAGTCAGCCACCCGACTGGCGTTCAGCCACAGCGGGCAGAGTGAGCCGTCGGTGCGACGGGCGTTCAGCTCACCGGCCCAGTTGCCCTGGTTTTTCAAGCCGCGCCAGATACTGCGGTAGCGGCTACGTTCTTGGGGCGAGGCATACAGCAGGGGCAGGTAGGTGCCGAGCACTGCGCTGGCGTCTTGTCCGGTGATTTCGCTGTAGGCCGGATTGCTGGCGAGAATGCGATGCCGTGCATCGACCACCACCACAGCTTCGCGGGTGCTTTCAAATACCGTGGCGGCCTGGCGCAAGGCCTGTTCATGCTGTTTGCGCAGGCTGATGTCTTCAACCACCGAGATGAAGTAGTGCGGTGTGCCGTTGCTGTGGCGGATCAGGGTGACCTGCAGATTGGCCCACAATTGGCTGTGGTCGGCACGGAAATAGCGTTTTTCCATGCGGTAGCTGCTGATTTCACCGCTTAACAGTTGCTGCATCTGCTCCAGGTCGTGGGGCAGGTCGTCGGGGTGGGTGTAGGTCTTGATAGATTGCCCCAGCAGCTGTTCCTGGCTGCTGCCGAGTATGTTGCAGATATGGCTGTTGACCAGCAGAAAACGGCCCTCTGGGGATACATGGGCGATACCGATGGCAGCCTGTTCGAAGGTGGCGCGAAAGCGCTCTTCGCTGTGCTGGCGCGCACTTTCGCGCTGTTGTTGCTGCACGGCGAGGCCGGCCAAACGGGTGAATTCGGTGACTAGGGCAATGTCGTCGTCAGTGGGCAGCTTTACCGTGCGGTAGTAGATGCCGAAGGTGCCCAGAACTTCGCCGCTGTCGTTTTTGAATGGCAAGGACCAGCAGGCGCGTAGGTCGGCAGCGTTGGTTTGCTGTTGCAACGCTTGCCAGTTGGGGTGGCTTTGCAGGTCTTCGACAATCATCAGTTCGCCGCTTGCTGCGGCCTGGCCGCAGGAACCGTTGCCGAGCGCGATGCCAACCCCGTCGATGGCACGGGTGAACTCAACGGGCAGAGTGGGCGCGGCAACCACATACAGGTGCTTATCTGGGTGGGCGCGCATGATCGACACCTGCATGTCTGGGCTGAGCGCTTGCAGGCGGCTGGCGATACCACTGAGGGTGTCGGCCAGCGGGCAATGGGCGAGCAGTTGGTCAAGCACGGCATTGCGCGCCTGTTGCAGCTCCTGGTTCTGATGCTGGGCATGGATGTCGTTGAGGCTGCCTTGCAGACCGTAACCCGGCAAGTCGCCACTGCTGAGGTGCAGTTCGACCCAACGGCTGGTGCCGTCGGCGCAGCGCAAACGGCACTCGCCGGCCCAGCAGGCTAGCCGTCCGGCCAGAATAGCGGCGGCCTGTTGGCTGATCAGGCGGGAATCATCGTCATGCAGGTACTGGCTGAGGGGGTTGCCTAGGCTTAGGCGTTCAGCATGGCCGCTGATAATGGCCCAGGCCGGGTTGAGGAAGGTCAGGCGTTGCTGGGCATCGCAGAGAAAGATCGCTTCGTCGAGTTGATTGACCAATTGCCGGTAGCGCGCCTCGCTGCTTTGTAGGGCAAGGTGGGAAGCCTTTTGCTCGGTCAGGTCGATATCAACGCAATACAGTTCTGCCTGCTCGCGGGCGTTGTGAATCAGCAGATGGCTAGAGTACACCCAGACGCGAGCGCCGCCCTTGCGTTGCAGTTGCAGTTCGGCCGCCGGAATGGGCGCGCCGCCAGTCAACATGCGCTGCACGTCGTTGATTACCTGCTGGCGCATGGGCGGCGGGATGATCAGCTCTTCCAGGGTCTTGCCCATGGCTTCATGGGTGGAATAGCCATACAGCTGGGTGCTGGCTTGGTTCCAGTAGATCACCCGGTGTTGGTGGTCATAGCCCTGTACGGCTATTCGCGGGGTCTGCTCGAATAACTGGCGCAGGCGCTGCTCACTCTCGCGCAGGGCCTCCTCGTCGTGCTTTTGGCTGCTGATGTCCTGAATAGTGCCGCTGAGCCTGCCCTGCTCATCGGCCTCGCCCCGCAATAGCAACCATGTGGGAGGCAGGAGGTTGTGCTGGCTGCGCCGCAGCTGAATAAACAGCGACTCGGTGCCATTGAGAAAGCCTTCTAGCGCGCGTTGTGCGGCCGAACGATCGGCCGGATTCAGCCAGCTCAGAAACTGCTCCAGGCTGCTCCGTGAGCCGCTTGGCTGGTTCAGCAGGCGCAAGGCCTGAGCTGACCAGCTGAACCCTCCATCCGTATATTCCCAACTCCCCAGGCTGGCATTGCGCTGCGCTTGTTGCAGCAGGCGGCTGCTGTGGTGCAGCGAGCCAGAGAGCTGGCTGCGTACAAGTTGGTCGCGATAACTAAAGGTGAAAATCAGCAGGGTACTGAGCACCACAAAGGCCATGCCCTTGTAGGTTTGTAAGAGGTTCAGGTGTTCGCTGTCGAGGTTAAGGCTGAGCAGCAGGCCATCGCTGAGAAAGATCCAGGCCGAGCTGAATAACAGATAGAAGCCGGCCAGCCGCACGGGCTTGAACAAGTCGGGTCGCATCCTTACCCCCGGATCATGTTGAGGATATAAGGCGGTGCCAAGCCCCGCAGGGGCTTGGCTGTCACTTGTTGCAGTCTAGTTGGCGACGACCTGTTGTCTGGCCATTCCGCTGAATGGTCGCTGCAACGGGACCAGTGTTATCGCCGTCAGGGCTTGCTGGCAGGTACATCCTTGAGGATTTCTAGGGCGCCGGGGTGCAGCGGAATGCCGATGGCGGCCAAGGGCTGGCGGTCAGACAGTTGGCTGCCTTGCACGCTGCCCAGACTCAGCCACTGCGCGCCGGGGCTGAACAGCAGGGTGAGCAGTTGCTGCGCTTCGCGATTGGTCAGGGTCTGCCCGGTGACGAGCAGGCTGCTGACTGCCAAGGTCGTCACCGCCTGACTCTGGCGCGGGTAACTGCCGGCCGCCAGGGTGAAGGCAAAGGTGCCGGGGCGGCTGCGTTGCAGGGCGGCAATGGCCTCAGGCTCCAGGGCCAGCAGGCGCAAGTCTACTGCGTCGCTGGCGGCGCTGATGGTGTCGGCCGGGGTGCCTATTACTTGTAGCAAGGCATCCAGTTGGCCGTCGCGCAGGGCGGTTAGGGCGCCTTGCAGGTCCAGTTCGCTGCTGCTGGCCAGGTCCGAGGGTTGCAGGCCGTGGGCGGCGAGCACGGCCAGGGCGGTGTCGCGGGACGCTGAGCCGGGCAGGCCGAGGTTGACCCGCTTGCCGCGCAGATCAGCGATGCGCTGCGGGCCGTCAGCGCGCACCAGTACGTGCACGGGCTCCGGGTAGAGGCTGGCGAGCGCGCGCAGTTGCGTATCGGCACCATCGCGGGCGAACGGCCCGTGGCCATGCAGCGCCTGATAGGCCGTATCGCTTTGTGACAGGGCCAGTTGCACCTTGCCGGCGCGCAGCTGGCGCAGGTTGTCCAGGCCGCCCTCGGTGAGCAGGGGGCTGAGCTTGATCTTGTGTGGTTGCAGCAAGCGGCTGAAGGCGTCGGCAAAGCGGCTGTATTGGCCATAGGCGGGGCCGCTAGCCAGGGCGTAGCCGTTTTCCAGGCGGCTCAGGCGGCCCTGGATATTGCCCAGGGCGGCGAGTACTTCGTCCTTGATAATCTGCCGGGTCTGCTCGCTGGTGCCACCGGGTGCCAGGTTCAGGGCGGTGCTGATGGCCGAGATCAGCTGTGAATTGTCGTTTTGCCCGTCGCGGGGCTGCTGCGGTTGGCTGAAGCCTTGAGCCACCCGCGCCTGCCAGCTATCGCCGTGACGCTGATAAATCAGGCTGCCGTGGGCGCGCAGGCGATCGCCAGCCTGGTTGCCGCCGCTGAGAATACCGCTGATGCCGCGCGGGCCGGCGCCCAGCACACTAAGCAGTGAGGCGGCGCCCGGCGAGTCCCAGGCGCTGAAATCATAGGCGTGCTGCAGCTCTAGTTCGGCGTCGAAATACACAATCAGCTGTTCGCTTTCAGGTGGCGCCTGGCTGTCGGTGGCTGAGCCGCGACGCTTAAGTTCTTGGAGTT
>NKIE01000107.1 GCA_002256055.1 Pseudomonas sp. PGPPP3
CCTGGTCGAGCAGGACGAGGCCGGCTTCCTCGCGCTTGTAGACGGAGCCCGAAGGACAGCTCGCGACGCAGGCCGGGGTCAGGCAGTGCTCGCACAGCCTGGGCAGGTACATCATGAAGGTGTTCTCGAACTGGCCGTAGATGTCCTTCTGGATTTCTTCGAAGTTGGCATCCTTGCTGCGCTTGCTGAACTCGCCGCCCAGGATCTCCTCCCAGTTCGGGCCCCACTCGATCTTCTCCATGCGCTTGCCGGTGATCAGGCTGCGCGGCCGCGCGGTGGGCGCGTGCTGCATCTCGGGCGCCGACTGCAGGTGGTCGTAGTCGAAGGTGAAGGGCTCGTAGTAGTCGTCGATCTGCGGCAGGTTGGGATTGGCGAAGATCTTCATCAGCAGCTGCCACTTGCCGCCCTGGCGCGGCACGATGGAACCGTCTGCCTTGCGCACCCAGCCGCCGTTCCACTTGTCCTGGTTCTCCCACTCCTTGGGGTAGCCGATGCCGGGCTTGGTCTCGACGTTGTTGAACCAGGCGTACTCGACGCCGGGCCGGCTGGTCCACACGTTCTTGCAGGTGACGCTGCAGGTGTGGCAGCCGATGCACTTGTCCAGGTTCAGGACCATGCCGACTTGTGCGCGGATCTTCATGCGACCTCCTGCCGAGTTGCCTCAAAGGAGGCCATCGCCCCCTGGGGGGGCAGCGAACGAATGTGAGCTTGGTGGTTCATGAACCTTCTCCTTGTGCTTGAACGATCTCGGCGCGTTCATCGCCCAGCGGGGTGTCGAGCCAGTCGACCTTGGCCATCTTGCGCACCACCACGAACTCGTCGCGGTTGGTGCCGATGGTTCCGTAGTAGTTGAAGCCGTAGCTGAACTGCGCGTAGCCGCCGATCATGTGGGTGGGCTTGAGCACGATGCGCGTCACGCTGTTGTGGATGCCACCGCGCACGCCGGTGATCTGCGACCCGGGCGTGTTGATGATCTTTTCCTGGGCGTGGTACATCAGCAGCATGCCGGGGTTCACGCGCTGGCTCACCACCGCCCGCGCCGCGATGGCGCCATTGATGTTGAAGACCTCGACCCAGTCGTTGTCCTCGATGCCACTGCGCTTGGCGTCGTCCTCGCTCAGCCACACCACCGGGCCGCCGCGGTTCAGCGTCAGCATCATCAGGTTGTCGCTGTAGGTGCTGTGGATGCCCCACTTCTGGTGCGGCGTGATGAAGTTGAGCAGGATCTCCTGGTTCCCGTTCGGCCTGATGTTGTGGATGCCGGCCGTGGTCTTCAGGTCCACCGGCGGGCGGTAGCTGCTGAAGCCCTCGCCGAAGGCGATCACCCACGGGTGGTCCAGGTAGAACTGCTGGCGCCCGGTCAGCGTGCGCCAGGGGATGTACTCGTGCACATTGGTGTAGCCGGCGTTGTAGCTGACGGTCTCGCTCTCGATGCCGCTCCACGTGGGCGAGCTGATGATCTTGCGCGGCTGCGCCTGCACGTCGCGGTAGCGGATCTTCTCGTCCTCGCGGTACAGCGCCAGGTGGGTGTGATCGCGCCCGGTCTGCTTGCCCAGCGCGGCCCAAGCCTTCACCGCCACGTGGCCGTTGGTCTCGGGCGCCAGTTGCAGGATGACCTCGCAGGCATCGATGTCGGTCACGATTTTCGGCATGCCCTTGGTCACGCCTTCGGTCAGCGTGGTGCCGTTCAGCTGCCCGAGCTGCTCCACCTCGGTGCCGGTCTTCCAGCCAATGCCCTTGCCGCCATTGCCCAGCTTGTCCATCAACGGGCCCAGCGCGGTGAAGCGCTTGAACACGTTCGGGTAGTCACGCTCCACCACGGCGATCTGCGGCGCGGTCTTGCCGGGGATCAGCTCGCACTGGCCCTTCTTCCATTCCTTCACATCGAAGGGCTGGGCCAGTTCGCCGGCGGTGTCGTGCAGGATGGGCGTGAGCACCACCTCCTTCTCGACACCCAGGTGGCCGACGCAGACCTCGCTGAAGGTCTTGGCGAAGCCCTTGTAGATCTCCCAGTCGCTGCGGCTCTGCCAGACCGGGTCCACCGCCGCGCTCAGCGGGTGGATGAAGGGGTGCATGTCGCTGGTGTTGAGGTCGTTCTTCTCGTACCAGCTGGCCGTGGGCAGCACGATGTCGCTGTACAGGCAGGTGGTGCTCATGCGGAAGTCCAGCGTCACCACCAGGTCGAGCTTGCCGACCGGGCCCTGTTCGTGCCACTTCACCTCGGTCGGCTTGGCATCGTCCTGGCCCAGGTCTTTGCCCTGGATGCCGTTCTCGGTGCCCAGCAGGTGCTTGCAGAAGTACTCGTGGCCCTTGCCTGACGAGCCCAGCAGGTTGCTGCGCCAGACGAACAGCACCCGCGGCCAGTTCTGCGGCGCGTCCGGGTCCTCGCAGCTCATCTGCACCGTGCCGTCCTTCAGCGCCTTGACGACATAGTCCTTGGTGTCCATGCCGGCGGCCGTGGCGTCCTTCACCACCTGCATCGGGTTGGTCTTGAGCTGCGGTGCGCTGGGCAGCCAGCCCATGCGTTCGGCGCGCACGTTGTAGTCGATCATGCTGCCGGCATACAGCGCCTTGTCGGCCAGCGGCGACACGATCTCTTCCATGCCCAGCTTTTCGTAGCGCCACTGGTCGGTGTGGGCATAGAAGAAGCTGGTGCTGTTCATCTGCCGCGGCGGGCGGATCCAGTCCAGCGCGAAGGCCAGTGCGGTCCAGCCCGTTTGCGGCCGCAGCTTCTCCTGGCCCACGTAGTGCGCCCAGCCGCCGCCGCTTTGGCCGATGCAGCCGCACATCATCAGCAGGTTGATCACGCCGCGGTAGTTCATGTCGGCGTGGTACCAGTGGTTCATCGCCGCGCCGATGATCACCATGCTCTTGCCGTGTGTCTTGTGCGCGTTCTCGGCGAACTGGCGTGCCACGGTGATGATCTGTTCGCGCGGCGTGCCGGTGATGCTCTCGGCCCAGGCGGGGGTGTAGGCCGCGTCGTCGTCGTAGCTCTTGGCGCCGCTGCCCAAGCCGCGGTCGATGCCGTACTGCGCCACCTGCAGGTCGAAGACCGTGGCCACCAGTGCCTCGCGGTGCTCACCTTCCTTGCCCAGGCGCAGGCGCACGGCCGGCACCTTGACGAAGTTGATCTCGCCGTTCTGGGTGTTGGACTTGAAGTGCGGGGTGCTCACGCCGCCGAAGTACGGCAGGCCGATGTCCACCACCTCATGCGCCTGCTCGCCGTCTTCGATGACCGAGAGCTTCAGCTTCACCTCGGTGCCATGGCGCGCCTCCTTGCTCTCCAGGTTCCACTTGCCCTGGTCGATGCCACCTTCGGGCGTCCAGCGGAAGCCGATGCTGCCGTTGGGCAGCACCGCGCGGCCGTTGGTGTCGAAGGCCACCGTCTTCCACTCGGGGTTGTTGTCCTGGCCCAGCTTGCCGTTGAAGTCGGATGCGCGCAGGTAGCGGTCGGGCACCAGGGTCTTGCTGCCGTCGGGCAGGGTGTGCTCCTTCAGCATCACCAGCAGTGGCAGGTCGGTGTAGCGGCGCGCGTAGTCGTCGAAGTAGGGGCTGCGCTGCTTGAAATAGAACTCGTTGAGCGCGACGTGGCCCATGGCCATCGCCAGGGCGGCATCGGTGCCTTGCTTGGGATGCAGCCAGATGTCCGCCAGCTTGGCCACCTCGCTGTAGTCGGGCGTGATGGCCACCGTCTTCGCGCCCTTGTAGCGCACCTCGGTGAAGAAGTGGGCGTCGGGCGTGCGGGTCTGTGGCACGTTGCTGCCCCAGGCCATGATGTAGGTGCTGTTGTACCAGTCGGCGCTCTCGGGCACGTCGGTCTGCTCGCCCCACACCTGCGGGCTGGCCGGCGGCAGGTCGCAGTACCAGTCGTAGAAGCTCATGCAGACGCCGCCGATCAGGCTCAGGTAGCGGCTGCCGGCGGCGTAGCTGACCATGCTCATCGCCGGGATGGGCGAGAAGCCGATCACGCGGTCGGGGCCGTGCTTCTTGATCGTGTAGACGTGGGACGCCGCGATGATCTGGTTGACCTCGTCCCAGCTGCTGCGCACGAAGCCGCCCATGCCGCGCACCTTCTGGTAGTCACGGCGCGCCGCGTCGTCTTCGACGATCGTGGCCCAGGCATCGACCGGCGTCTTTGCCGTCTTCATGGCCGCGCGCCAGCGCTCCAGCAGGCGGCCGCGCACCATCGGGTACTTCACGCGGTTGGCGCTGTACAGGTACCAGCTGTAGCTGGCGCCGCGGGCGCAGCCGCGCGGCTCGTGGTTGGGCATGTCCCAGCGCGTGCGCGGGTAGTCGGTCTGCTGCGTTTCCCAGGTGACGATGCCGCCCTTGACGTAGATCTTCCAGCTGCAACTGCCCGTGCAGTTCACGCCGTGGGTGCTGCGGACGATCTTGTCGTGGGCCCAGCGGTTGCGGTAGGCGTCCTCCCAGGTGCGGTCTTCACCGGTGGTCAGCCCATGGTCGCCGGCGAAGGTCTCCTTGGGCAGCGAGAAGTGGGTGAGTCGGTCCAGAAAGTGGCTCATGTTGTCGTCCTTGGGAAATGTCGTCTGCGTCCGGAGATCAGCAGGGGTAGGGCGCGTTGCGGCGGCTGTAGGCCCACCAGGTCAACGCGATGCAGGAGAGGTAGAACACGATGAACACCGCCAGCGCCGCCGATGCGCTGCCCGTCATCGCCAGCGAAGAGCCCACGCTCTTGGGGATGAAGAAGCCACCGTAGGCGCCCATGGCGCTGGCAAACCCGAGGGCTGCGGCCGCTTCAACCGCGCCTTCTCTGGCTGCCAGCGTCTGCGCCGACATCAAGCCCCCGGCCCGCTGCACCCGATCGGCCACGAACAGGCTGGCGATCATTCGAAACGTGCTGCCGTTGCCGATGCCCGATGCAGCAAACAACACACCGAAGGCGCCCAGGAATCCGATGAAATTGCCGACCGCCCCGTGCTGAGCGCTGGGGGGCGTCGCCGGCAGGCACAGCCAGGCAGCGGCAGCGCCGAGCGCCATCGCCACGAAGCACCAGAAGGTCACGCGCGCGCCGCCCCAGCGGTCAGCCATCCAGCCGCCCAGCGGGCGCAACACGGCACCGATCAGTGGGCCCAGCCACACCAGGTGCAGCGCATCGGCCCGTTGAAACTGGCTTTGCGCCAGCAGTGGCAAGCAGGCGGACAGGCCGATGAAGCTGCCGAACGTGCCCAGATACAACCAGCACATCAGCCAGGTGTGCCTGCGCGTGAAGATCACCGCCTGCTCGGCCATGCCGGCACGCGTGTCGGCCAGGTCGTCCATGCCGAACCAGGCGGCTGCCGTGCTGGCCAGGATCAGCGGCACCCAGATGAAGCCCGCGTTCTGCAGCCACATCGGTCCCTGCGCCGTCTGCTGTGCAGGCCCGCTGAGCACGCCGAACAGCCCGACGCTGGTGGCCAGTGGCACCAGCATCTGCACCAGCGCCACGCCCAGGTGGCCCAGCCCGGCGTTCAGGCCCAGCGCAAGGCCCTGGCGGGCACCCGGGAAGAAGAAGCTGATGTTGGCCATCGAGCTGGCGAAGTTGCCGCCGCCGATGCCGCACAGCAAGGCCAGCACCACCATCCACGCGAACGGCGTGTTCGGGTCTTGCACGGCCAGGCCGATGCCGATCGCGGGCAGCAGCAGACTGGCCGTGGCCAGCGTGGTGAAGCGCCGCCCGCCCAGGATGGGCACCGCAAACGCGTAGAAGATGCGCAGCGTGGCGCCACACAAGGCCGGCAGCGCCGTCAGCCAGAACAGCTGGTTGGTGCTGTAGCGGAAGCCCGCTGCAGGCAACTGCACCACCACCACCGACCACAGCATCCACACCGCAAAAGCCAGGGCCAGCGCAGGGATCGACAGCCACAGGTTGCGCCTGGCCACCGCACGACCGGAACGGTCCCAGAAGCCGCGGTCCTCGGGGTTCCAGTGCGGGATGATCGTCATGCTGGTCATGGCGAAGGCGGTGCCGATCCTCGGGTGGGTCGCCCGGCCTCAGGGGTTCATCACGTAGGCCTTGCCACGCAGGTAGAACCACCAGTTCAGCACCAGGCACACCGCATAGAAGACCGCGAAGCCGTACATCGCGAGCTGCGGCGTGCCGGCCTTGATCTGCGCGCCAATGACCACCGGGGCGATGAAGGCGCCGTAGGCGGCGATGGCCGAGGTCCAGCCCAGCACCGGGCCGGCCTGCGTGCGGTCGAAGATGACGCCGATGGTGCGGAAGGTGCTGCCGTTGCCGATGCCGCTGGCGAAGAACAGCACCATGAACAGGCCCAGGAACATCGGGAAGTACTGCTCCGGGGTGGCCGAGCCATAGGCCTGCATCATCACGTGGCCCACCCACACCGAAGCCACCGCCATCACCACCGAAATGACCTGGGTGACGATGGAGCCGCCCACCTTGTCGGAGATCCAGCCCCCCACCGGCCGCACCGCCGCGCCCACGAAGGGACCAATCCAGGCGTAGGTCAGGGCCGAAGGCGCATGGGGGTTCTTCAGGGTGTGCTGCAAGACACCTGCAACATCCGGAATATGCTGAAAACCAAAGATGACGGTAATGGCCAGCGGCAGCACCATCGAGAAGCCGATGAAGGAGCCGAAGGTAACGATGTACAGCGCCGTGAGGGACCAGGTGTGCTTGTTACCGAAGATGGCGAACTGCTTGGCCACGTTTTCCTTCATGGCACCAAACGCGGCCATGCGCATCATCAGCAGCGCCAGAACAATGTCCAGCGGAATGGCCACCCACATATTGAGCAGACCCAGGCCGGTAGGAGCTGGCAGATACAGGTACAGAATCAGGATGGCGGGCACGAACGCCAGCGTGTACAGATAGGTGATCTTGGCGTAGGCCGCCACCGGGTGGCCGGCATCGGGCGACACGGTCTTGAGGTTGTTCATGCCAAACCAGCACAAAGCCCCCAGCGGTACCAAGGACAGCACCCAGGCAAAGCCGGCGTTCTGAATCCAGGTGGGCGTGCCCGCCGCAATCTTGCCAAAGATCCAGCCACTGTCTTTCACCAGCGTCATGGGTTCACCCCCGAAGCTACCAAAAATGCCCAGGGTCATCACCAGGGGAATAACGATTTGCATGGTGGTCACACCAAAGTTGCCCAAGCCCGCGTTCAGCCCCAAGGCCGTGCCTTGCAGGCGCTTGGGGAAAAAGGTGCTGATGTTGGACATGGAGCTGGCAAAGTTGCCACCGCCCACGCCGGACCACAGCGCCATCAGTTGGAACACCCACAGCGGCCAGCCAGGGTGCTGCAGGGCAATGCCGGTGCCGATGGCGGGCGCCAGCAGCATCACGGTGGTCAGAAAGATAGTGTTACGCCCGCCTGCCAGGCGTACTAGGAATGAGGCTGGAATCCGCATGGTGGCACCCGAAATGCCCGAAATGGCGGTCAGCGTGAACAGCTCTGCAGGCGTGAAGGGAAAGCCCAGGTTCAACATCTGCACGGTGATGATGCCCCACATGCCCCACACCGCGAAGCCGCACAGCAGGGCGGGCACCGAGATCCAGAGGTTGCGGTAGGCGATTGCCTTGCCGGTACTCTCCCAGAACTTTTCGTCCTCAGGGTTCCATTGCGCAATGTCGCAGCGCTCCGATAGCATTTTGGCCATAGTGTTGTCCGGTTAGTTCTGTAGAGAGAAAGCTTTGGCGTTGGAGCCCATCAGTTCGGCCTTGCGAACCTCGGTCCAATACATCCAGATCAGCGACACCCACACCACGCCGTAAAGCAGCATGAAGGCGCTGGAGCGGATGCCAGTCAGGTCCATCAAGGCGCCAAACAGAATGGGCAATACGAAGCCTCCCAGGCCACCGGCCAACCCCACAATGCCGCTGATGGCGCCGATGTTGTGGCTGTAGTCATCGCTGATGTACTTGAACACGCTCGCCTTGCCAAAGGCCCAGGCAATGCCCAGGATGAACATCAAACCGGTAAATACGTAGACGTTCAGGCCGATGTGAAACGTGGCAGGGCCATTGACGGTCATGACCGTGAAATCGGTCTGCGGATACGACAGCAGGAACAGGCAGATCCAGCTGACCCACAGCACCCACCAGGTCACGCTGTGGGCACCGTATTTGTCCGACAGCACGCCACCAAAAGCGCGCAACACACCGCCGGGCAATGAGAAGCAGGCCGCCAGCAGAGCCGCCACACGGATGTCCAGTCCGAACTCACCCACGTAGTACTGCACCATCCACAAGGCCAGCGCCACATAGCCGCCAAACACAATGCTGTAGTACTGGCAGTACTTGATGACCTTGGGGTCCTTCAGG
>NKIE01000108.1 GCA_002256055.1 Pseudomonas sp. PGPPP3
GTGTGCGGCCGCTGCAGCCGTGAGTTCGCCGGCAAGCGCCTGAGCGAACTGACCGTGCACCACCGCGACCACAACCACGACAACAACCCGCAAGATGGCTCCAACTGGGAGCTGCTGTGCCTGTTCTGTCACGACAACGAACACTCGCGCTACACCGACCAGCAGTACTTCGCCGAAGGCTCCACCGCCAGCCCCAAAGGCCCGAAGTCGACCCACAAGGCCTTCGCCGACCTGGCCGCGTTGCTGAAAAGCAAAGAGTAAGTCCCAGCGCGCAGGATGGGTGGAGGCGCGTTGCGCCGCTACCCATCAACGACGAATTGATGGGTAGCGCTGCGCTCAAGCCATCCTACGGCCTGATCATGCGCTACCCCACCGTCATCACGGCGTGCCGAACATGGCCGTCCAGTAGATGCCGGCATCGCTGCTCGAATCCACCGCATAAGCCGCACCCAGCTCGCGATACTGCGGGTTCATCAGGTTGGCGCAATGCCCAGGGCTGGCCAGCCAGCCATCGACCACCTTGCGCACGCTGTCATGCCCGGCGGCGATGTTCTCGCCGATCTGCTGGCCGACATAGCCCGCCAATTCGGCGCGATCTCCCGGCATACGACCATCGCGATCCTTGTGATCGAAGAAGTTGTGATTGGCCATATCCCGCGAATACAACTCGGCGGCACTCGCCAGCGTGGCATTCCAGGCCAGCGCGCCAGTGGCCGCAAAGGCTTGGGTGCCGCACTGACGCGGCTGAGTGCGGGCGGTGTTGATCGCGGCGAGCAGCTGCTGGCCTTCCGCCTGCCAGTCAGCCAAACGCGCCGACAAAAGCTGCCGCGCCAGTACGATGCGCCACTCGCGGTCCGCGCGGCTGACACCAACATCGACAAACTGAGGGTCGAGCAACACCTGACAGAAACTCTCCTGCAGCGCCGTCATGGCCGCCTGGGCATTGCGCGGCCCAGACAGGCTGATCGCCTGCACGCTGGTCATCGGATAGCCCGCACGGGCCAGCTCCGGCTGCAGTCCACCGAGACTATTCAGCGCCAGCACCAGGCGCGCATCACTGGCTAGCGGAGGCAACGGCAGGGACGCCTGACCGGCACAACGCTGCGCCTGGCTGCGGTAGGCATTGATCGACTCCACCAGCTGCGTCTCCTCACTGGCCTTGGCAGGGGCCGCGCATAACAGCGCCAGCGATAGAGCCGTAAGATGCAAAACCGAGAATAAAACGCGCATGAAAGTCTCCCTTGAACTGACAGCGTCAATGATCGGCGATTTTGCCACGCCGCGCATGGTGACATTCACCGCTAGAGCAATTCTCCAGAGCGCCAACACATCACTCACAGCCCGATAAAAATACGCCGCTCTTATAACGGTGCCGCTGGGTTGCCTTTGTTGCAGATGCCCCCATTAACCAAGGACGACTTGAGGAGGCTGTATGAACAGGCTGTCCACCACCCCGTTTTCCATTCTTGACCTAGCGCCGCTCCGCGACGATGAAGCCGGCCCGGCGCCAGCGCTGCAGCGCTCTCTGGCCCTGGCGCAGCACGCCGAACGCCTGGGATTCTCGCGCTACTGGGTGGCTGAGCACCACAACATGGAAGGTATCGCCAGCTCGGCCACTGCGGTGCTGCTCGGTTACCTGGCCGCAGGCACCACAACCCTGCGCCTGGGCTCCGGCGGCATCATGCTGCCCAACCATGCACCGCTGGTGGTGGCCGAACAGTTCGGCACCCTCGCGGCGCTCTATCCGGGACGGATCGAGCTGGGGCTGGGACGCGCACCGGGGGCCGACCAGCAAACTGCGCGCGCCCTGCGCCGTGATCGCCTGGGCAGCGCCGACGACTTCCCCCAGGATGTCGAGGAGCTTCAACGCCTGTTAGGGCCACGCCAGCCGGGACAACAGGTGATCGCGATGCCGGGCATGGACAGCAACGTGCCGCTCTGGCTGCTCGGCTCCAGCCTGTTCAGCGCCCAGCTGGCCGCGCAGAAGGGCCTGCCCTATGCCTTCGCCGCGCACTTCGCGCCGCGCTATCTGCACCAAGCGCTGCGTCTCTACCGTGATAACTTCCAGCCCTCGGCCGTGCTCGACAAGCCCTACGCGATGGTCGGCGTACCGCTGATCGCCGCGCCCAGCGATGAAGAGGCCGAATTCCTCGCCACCACCGCCTTCCAGCGCATCCTCGCGTTGATGCGCGGAGAAAGCCTGGTGCTGCGCCCGCCCGTGGCGAGCATGGCCGGACGCTGGCAGCCACACGAGCAACAGGCCGTGGGCGATTTCCTCGGTCTGGCGGTGATCGGCGGGCCAGACACGGTGCGCGCACGCTTGGAGGCCCTGCTGGAACAAACCGGCGCCGACGAGCTGATCTTCACTGGCGACCTGTATCAACACGAACATCGCCTGCGCAGCTTCGAGATCCTGGCAAGTTTGCGTTAAGCCGCAGCGGCCAGGCGCGCGGGGGGAGAACCAAGCCGGTATACTCGCGCGCTTTGCGCAAGAGCATCCCCCCGTGGCCAACAGACGCTACAGCTGCATCGGTTTATTCAACCCCAAGTCCCCGGAGAACGTCGGCTCGGTGATGCGCGCCGCTGGCTGTTACGGGGTCAATTCGGTGTTTTACACCGGCAAGCGTTATGCCCGCGCCCAGGAATTTGCCACCGACACCAAGATGATCCACCAGGACATCCCGCTGATCGGTATCGATGATTTGCAGAAGATCATTCCGCTGGGTTGCACGCCTGTGGCCGTGGAGCTGATCGAAGGCGCCCGCCCGCTGCCGGAATACACCCACCCGGATCGCGCCATTTATATCTTCGGCCCGGAAGACGGCTCCCTCGGCAAGGACGTACTGGAGTGGTGTGAGGACGTGATCTACATCCCCACCCAGGGCTGCATGAACCTGGCCGCGACGGTCAATGTGGTGCTTTATGACCGCCTGGCCAAGGGCCTGAATACCAAGTCCGGGGCCAAGTTCAAGTAAGCCGTCGCGCCGCTATCGACCCGACTTGAGCCGACTAAAGGCGCGGGTCAGCGCCCGATTGAACGCTTGAGCGTTGTCATTCTTGGTGTACAGCTGAGCGCGCAGCGCCGCCGGCGGGTAGATTCCGGGATCGGCGAGGATCGCCGGATCAACGCTGGCATTGGCTGCCGGCACCGCATTGGCGTAGTAGATGCTGTTGCTGATGGCACCGATCACCTCCGGGGTCATCAGGTGATCCATCAACGCCAAACCGGCGGCCGGGTGCGGCGCATCCTTAGGAATCACCATCGCATCGAACCAGATCAGCGTGCCTTCACGCGGGATGCTGTAGTGCAGGCTATAGGGCTTGCCCGCCTGCTGCGCCTGACTGGCGGCAATCGATACATTGCCGTTCCAGGACATGGCCAGACAGGTATCGCCATTCGCCAGGTCGCTGATATTGCGGTCATTGTCAAAATAACGAATCGACGGCCGCACCTTGGCCAAATGCGCTTCGGCAAGCTTCAGGTCATCTAGGCTTTGTCGGTTGATATCAAGCCCCAGGTAACGGAACGCCGCGGCAAACACCTCGTTAGGGTCGTTGAGAAAACTCACCCCGCAGTCGGCAAACTTCGCCACCACCTGTGGATCGAGCAACATGGACCAACTGTCCGTCGGCGCATTGGCCATGCGTTTGGCGATCGCCTGCTGCTGATAGCCAAACCCCGTGGTGCCCCAGACGTACAGACCGGCATAGCGATTGCCCGGATCGAACGTCGCCATATGCCCGGTGAACTCGGGGTCAAGACCACTGAAATGCGGTAACGCAGTTTTATCCAGCGGCTGGATTGCGCCGCTCTGGATCGCTCGCTGCAAGTGTTGACCGGCCGTCAGCACCAGGTCATAGCCACTGCGCCCCGTCAGCAGCTTGGTTTCCACCGTTTCCAGCGAGTCAAAGTGGTCGACCACCACCTTGATGCCGGTCTTCTTCTCAAAATTGCTGAGGGTGTCCGGGGCCAGGTACTCGCCCCAGATAAACAAATTGACCTGCTTCGGCGCCTCGGCCGCCAGCGCCTGAACGCTAGCGGCCAGGCCCAGGGCCAACAGACTGGCATGGAGTTTCATCAGAGCCCCCTAGGCGCGCTTAGGCGCGGCGTATTGCGGCATGGTGATGCAGGCGACGTTGCCGCCACCGAGGAGAATTTCCCGCGAGTTTTCGATACCGAGGATGCGGTGTTTAGGGAACAATTCGGCCAGGGTGGCCTGGGCCACACGGTCGCAAGGGTCATTGAACAACGGCACAACAATGGCCGAGTTGCCGGCGTAGTAGTTGATGTAAGACGCGCAGATCTGCGTACCGGCCTGGCGCGTATGGGTGGCATCGTCCTGATCCAGCCCTGCGGCCTCCTCCGCTGTCCACTCCAACACGCGCGGCTGCGGCAGCTTGTGTACTTCAAGCGCGCGGCCTTGGGCGTCACGGGTGCTGCGCAGGATGTCGTAGGCCTCTTGGTAGATTTCCCACTGCGGGTCCGAACGGTCGTCGGTCCACTGCTGCACCACCACACCGGGGCGGACGAAGCAGGCCAGGTCATCGATATGACCGTCGGTTTCATCGAACTTGCAACCGCGCGGCAGCCAGATCACCTGTTCGGCACCGAGGTAGTCGGACAGCCTGCGGGTCATCTCATCCTTGCCCAGGTGGGCGTTGCGGTTGCGGTTGAGCAGGCACTGCTCGGTGGTCAGCAAAGTACGCTGGCCATCGGTTTGGATACCGCCCATCTCGGCAATAAAGGGCGCGCGGTAGCGGTCATAACCTTCGATTTCGAGAATCTTCTGCGCGATCTGATCGTCCTTGTCCCACGGGTAGTACAAGCCGCCGTCCAGGCCGCCGTAAGCGTTGAACTCAAAATCCACGCCGCGCACTTCGCCGCTATCGTCATTGACCAGAAAAGCCGGGCCGCTGTCGCGGAACCAGGTGTCGTTGCAGGTCATTTCCACCACCCGCACATGGGCCGGCAACTGGCGACGGGCGTTGGCGTACTGGCTGGCCGAGGCGCACACGGTCACCGGCTCGCTGCTGGCAATCGCGCTGACGATATCGACCCAGACCTTCTGCGCTGGCTTAGCACCGTTGCGCCACACGTCGGTGCGCTCAGGCCAGCCGAGCCAGCAACCGGCCTTAGGTTCGAATTCGCCGGGCAGACGGAAGCCATCGGCTTTAGGAAGTGAAGTCAGGGAACGCGCCATCGGATGCACCTTTATGCCTGTGAGGAAGATGGCCACACAGTACGCGGCGCTTTGGCCGAGGTTCCAACGACGATAATTACGGAATAACTGAATTTAATTCATCAATCAGCTAGCTGATTCGCGAACCAATCTAAGAAGTTGGCCACCGCCGGTTTCTCCAGACGAATCCGTTCACAGACCAACGCATACTGCCCGAGCGCCGCCACGCTGGCGTTGAACGGGCGCACTAGACGGCCAGTGGCCAAATCTTCGGCAGCCGTCAGATTATCTCCCATGGCCACCCCCTGCCCTTGCGCTGCCGCCTCCAGAGCCAGGCCTGCATGGCCCAAATACAGATGACGGGCCGGCTGAATATCACCGGCATGGGTGGTCAGCCAGGCGGTCCAGGTCTTGCCGTCCTGATCGTCATGCAGCAGACCATGCCGGGCCAGATCACGCGGGTGTTTGAGCCCGCCCAGGTTAAACAGGCTGGGACTGCACACGGGGAAGAACTGCAGGGTTGGCAGCGGCCGCACAAAGTACGCACTGGCATCCTCCGGCCCGGTGCCGTAGGTGATCGCCAGGTCAATATCCGGGCTGGGCAGACAGGCTTCCAGCGGCTGTTCGTGCAAATGCAAGGTGATCTGCGGGTAGCGGTCGCTGAAATCGGCCAGGCGGCTGACCAGCCACTTCTGCGCCAGCTCGGGGGTTACCGCGATACGCAATACCACCTGCGAGCCGGGATCACGCAGCTCGTCACAAGCCTCACCGATCAGCTCGAAAGCCTGCTGCAAACGCTGCAGTAAGCGCCGCGCCGCGGGCGTCGGCACAACTTGCCGACCCTCGCGGGCAAACAGTGGCGTAGCCAGTTGTTCCTCAAGCTGCCGAATTTGATGACTGACTGCGCTGTCAGTTACACACAACTCGGCCGCGGCACGCCCAAAGTGGGCGTGCCGCGCCGCGCACTCAAACGTCCGCAGCGCAGTGAGGGATGGCAGTCGACGCATAGATAGGCTCCAGGCTAGAGCCGTGCATGCTTACCCATGCGCGCGCAGGCGTCCAGCGCACTGCACGATCGGCGGCACACAGGTGCACCAGCGAATCGTCTACACGACCCAAGAGCCGCTAGATCGTTTAGCCTGCACTGCTGCGCTTGGGTTTGCGCAGCAGCTTGCTGTCGAGCACTTTTGAAGGTTTGCCCAGCAGGCTTTCGCTGAGTTCGATGAAGTCTTTGGTGCTGACTGTGTCCATGCGCATCAAGCCGCGGGCCACGTCGTCGAGGGAATAGCGACCTTCGCTGGTCTGACGGATTTCCTTATCCAGCTCCTGCAGCAGCACAACCGAGCGCGCGGTGATCGCGCCGTTGGAGTGTTCGCCGCGCAAGCTGGTGACTTTCAGGCCCCAGTGCAGCAGTTTTTTGCGCACCTGCTGGTAACGCGGCTCAGTCATGCCACCCGAGCGGCGCAGCAGTTCGATGGCGTAGTACTCAGCCAGGCCTTCGCTGATCCAATCACTGGCATCGGTATCGCGGATACCGCCCAGCACATGGACCAACTCATGGACCACCGAACTGGTGCCGTTTTCACTGACCAGGGGGCGCGCGGCGTGCATAAACAGCGAATTGGGTGCGGACAGGCCGCCGCGCCACATCGGGTCGGCAGCGCCAACCACCAGCAATTTACGCGGATCGCGAGGGAACACCGCCTGGGCTTCCGGCCAGACAAACGTCAGCAGGGTCAACACGTCCATGCGGCGCATGCCCTCGCCTATCGGTGCGGCGATGGTCACATCGGTTTCACCCAGGTGCGCGCGGCGGGTACCAATGTTGCCGGCGATGATCCAGCCAATCGGTCGATCAAATTTGCGCGACGGGTTGTCGATGCGAAAACGATTTTTACCGATCCGCGGCCAGCCGGTTTCCACCGCCTTCCAGCCTTCGGGCAGTTCAAACTGAAGGCGCGCGACCATTTCCACGTTGTCGTCCTGTTTGAGCTGGGCCGCCGGGACCAGGTCGTCACCGCGCAACAGCGCCCAATCGGCGGTCATCCGTGCGGTGTAAGCGCCAGTGTCTTTCTGCTGATTGATGCGCACACGATAACTGAGGCTGGCCGGACCTTTAGCCGGAATCCAGGTGGCGCGCCCGGTGCTGTCCTCACTCCACTGACCATCGGCCTTGAAGTCGCGGTACTGACCAGAGGTACCCAGGGCAAACGCCAGGCTGTGGATCAACTCGCCCTTGGCCAGGGTCAGGCGCACCTCGGCCTCATCGGAGGCCGGCAAAAAACGCACTTGGTAATCCAGATCTACGCGCTTGGCCGCCCACAAGGGCGCGCTCAAGGCCAACAGGCCGACGGACAACAAGGCATTCAGGCGCAGGTGCATGGTTCTTCTCCGTAATTGGGGGGGCTGTTGACGCTTGCTCGCCTACCGCGGCTTAGCCGGAGCGAAAAATCAGATAATCCTCCCAGTCATCCTCGGCCACGCTGTTTTCACTGAGCATGCGCCCGGACTGGGAAATTCGTTCGTGATGCACGGCCTGCGGGTCGCCGCAGACCAGGTGGTGCCACAGCAACAGGTCCTTGCCTTCGGCCACCAGGCGGTAAGCGCAGGTGGGCGGCAGCCACTGGAACTGGTCGGCCTGGTCGGGCGTCAGCTGGATGCAGTCGGCGACAAACTGGCGACGGTTGGGGTAATCCGTGCAACGACAGGTGTTCAGGTCCAGCAATTTGCAGGCGATGCGCGTGTAGTAAACGCTGCCGTCGTCTTCGTCTTCCAGTTTTTGCAGGCAGCACAGGCCGCAGCCGTCGCACAGCGACTCCCACTCATCCTGATCGAGCTGGGCGAGGGTTTTACGTTTCCAGAAGGGTTCGACTTTGGCGGCCATGGGTCTACGACTGAGTTCTGCAAAGGGCCGCAGTCTAGCAGGCGACCCTACCCGCCGGCATCAATAGCCGCGACTGAAGGTGACCTCGCCCTGCAACGGCTGGCCTGCGCGATAGGCCTGCAGGTTGCGCAGAAACAGCTGCACCATGGGCGCTGGCAGGGTCGGCGCGGCGCTATGGCCGGTGAGCAGCAAGTGCGGTGTCGACCAGAACGGATGG
>NKIE01000109.1 GCA_002256055.1 Pseudomonas sp. PGPPP3
ATGGCCGTAGGCCACGCGATCAAACAGGTTGCCCAGGGCACCGCCGAGCACCAGGGCCAGGGCCAGCGCCAGCCAGGTTTCATCGGCCTTCAGACGCTTGAGCCAGACCACCAGCACACCACTGACCACTAAAGCGATGGCGGCAAAGAACCAGCGCTGCCAGCCATTGGCATCGGCGAGGAAACTGAAGGCTGCGCCGGTGTTGTAGGCCAAGGTCCAGCTGAAGTAATCCGGAATGATGATGATTTGCTCATACATGCTCAGGTTATTGTCAAACCAAAGCTTGCTGACCTGATCAATCACGAACACAAACAGACTCAGCCAGAGCCAAGGTAGTTTTCCGAAGCGACCAGACTGCGCCAGAGCTTCATCACGCATAGTGACGAACCTCGCCAGCGCCATCGATGTTCTCGATGCAGCGGCCGCACAACAGCGGATGGGCCGCATGCTGGCCAACATCTTCACGGTGATGCCAGCAGCGCCCGCACTTGCTATGGCCAGACTTGACCACGCGCAGCTTGAGACCGGCCACCTCTGTGACCACGGCATCTTCAGGTGCCGCAGCCAATGGCTCGACAGCTGCGGTGGAGGTGATCAGCACGAAGCGCAGCTCATTGCTGAGCTTGGCCAAATCGGCCGCCAGAGCGTCTTCGGCATACAGGGTCACTTCCGCCTGCAGGTTGCCACCGATGGCTTTGGCTGCACGCAGGTTCTCCAGCTCCTTGTTGACGGCAGTCTTCACCGCCATCACTCGTTCCCAGAAGGCGCGATCAAGCTCAAGGTCCGCCGGCATTTCGCTGAGGCCCTGATACCACCCATTAAGCATCACCGACTCGTTGCGCTCACCTGGCAGGTACTGCCAGAGCTCGTCGGCAGTGAAAGCCAGGATTGGTGCAACCCAGCGCACCAGCGCCTCGGAGATGTGGAACAGCGCGGTCTGGCAGGAGCGTCGCGCGGTGCTGTCAGCAGCGGTGGTGTACTGACGATCCTTGATGATGTCGAGGTAGAAGCCACCCAGCTCCTGCACGCAGAAGTTGTGCACTTTCTGGTACACATTGAGGAAGCGATAGCCATCGTAAGCCTCGATGATCTCGCGCTGCAGCAACAGGGCGCGGTCCACTGCCCAACGATCCAGTGCCAGCATGTCTTCGGCCGGTAGCAAGTGCTGGGCCGGGTCGAAGCCGCTCAGGTTGGAGAGCAGGAAGCGCGCGGTGTTGCGAATCCGCCGGTAGGCATCGGCGCTGCGCTGCAGGATGACCTTGGACACCGCCATCTCGGCGGAGTAGTCGGTGGACGACACCCACAGACGCAGGATGTCGGCACCCAGGCTGTCGTTGACCTCCTGCGGAGCAACCACGTTGCCCAGCGACTTGGACATCTTGCGGCCGTTCTCATCGACCACAAAGCCGTGGGTCAGCAGCTCTTTGTAAGGCGCGTGACCATCGATGGCGCTGCCGGTCAGCAGCGACGAATGGAACCAGCCGCGGTGCTGGTCGGAACCTTCCAGGTACAGATCAGCGCGCGGGCCTGTGGCGTGGCCCAGCGGATGGGAACCGCGCAGCACATGCCAGTGGGTGGTGCCGGAATCGAACCACACGTCCAGGGTGTCGCTGATCTTGTCGTACTGCGCGGCCTCGTCACCGAGCAATTCGGCGGCATCCAGTTTGAACCAGGCCTCGATGCCTTGCTGCTCGACGCGCTGCGCCACCAGCTCCATCAGCTCGGTGGTGCGCGGGTGCAAGTCGCCGCTTTCCTTGTGCAGGAAGAACGGGATCGGCACGCCCCAGTTGCGCTGACGCGAGATGCACCAGTCCGGACGCCCGGCAATCATGCTGTGCAGGCGCGCCTGGCCCCAAGCCGGGATAAATGCGGTTTCTTCGATGGCCGCCAGGGCGCGCTCACGCAAGGTGGCGCCCTGTACAGGCTGTGTGTCCATGCCGACGAACCACTGCGCCGTGGCGCGGTAGATCAGTGGCGTCTTGTGTCGCCAGCAGTGCATGTAGCTGTGCTGGATGACCGAGTGCTTGAGCAGGCAACCGACCTCCTCCAGCTTGGCGACAATATTCGGGTTGGCCTTCCAGATGAACTGACCACCGAAGAACGGCAGCGACTCGACATACACGCCGTTGCTCTGCACCGGGCTGATGATGTCGTCGTTGCTCATGCCGTAGCCTTTGCAGGAACGGAAGTCGTCCTCACCATAAGCAGGCGCCGAATGGACAATGCCGGTACCGGCACCCAACTCGACATACTCAGCCAGGTAAACCGGCGCGAAGCGCTCATAGAACGGGTGGCGGAAGCGGATGTTTTCCAGCGCCGCGCCCACGGCGACGGCAATCACTTCACCTTGCAGGCCATAGCGCTGCAGGCTGCTTTCAACCAGCTCTTCCGCCAGCACCAACAGCTTGTCGCCGGTATCCACCAGGGCGTAGTTGAACTCCGGATGGACGTTGAGCGCCTGGTTGGCCGGAATGGTCCACGGTGTAGTGGTCCAGATCACAATGCTGGTCGGCTTGCTCAGGCTGGCCAGACCGAACGCGGCGGCCAACTGATCGGTATCTTCGACCGGAAAGGCAACATCGATGGCGTCGGATTTCTTGTCCTGATATTCGACCTCTGCTTCAGCCAGGGCCGAGCCACAATCGAAACACCAGTTCACCGGCTTCAGGCCCTTGAACACGAAGCCCTGCTTAACCATCTCGGCCAGGGCGCGGATTTCCCCGGCCTCGTTGGCAAAGTCCATGGTCTTGTAGGGTTTATCCCAATCGCCCAGCACGCCGAGGCGAACGAAGTCGGCCTTCTGCCCTTCCACTTGCTCACCGGCATAGGTGCGGCAGCGCTCGCGGGTCAGATCGGAGGGTTGGTTCTTGCCGAAGGTGGTTTCCACCTTGTGCTCGATCGGCAGACCGTGGCAGTCCCAGCCCGGCACATAGGGAGCGTCGAAACCGGACAGGGTCTTGGAGCGGGTGATGAAGTCCTTGAGGATCTTGTTGACCGCATGACCGATGTGGATGCTGCCGTTGGCATAAGGGGGGCCGTCGTGAAGGACGAACTTCGGCCGGTTTTCACCGAGCTGACGCAGCTTCTGATACAGGCCAATGCTGTCCCACTGCTGCAAGATCTGCGGTTCGCGCTGCGGCAGACCAGCCTTCATCGGAAACGCCGTTTCCGGCAGGTTCAGGGTCGCTTTGTAATCGGTCATGTCAGTCCCGGCTCATCATTGAAAGTGGTTACCCGGCCAATTGGCTCGGGCGGCAGCGATGTCAGCAGCAATCGCCGCCTTCAGCTCATCCAGCGAAGCAAAGCGCTGTTCGTCACGCAATTTACGGTGAAAGGTCACACCCAGGTGGCGGCCATAGAGGTCGCCGGCGTAGTCCAGCAGGTGTACTTCCAGATGGGCCAGCCCATCGCTTTTAACTGACGGGCGCACGCCGATATTGGCGGCGCCCGGCCATACCTGGCCATCCAGCTCAATGCTGACCAGGTACACCCCGGCCAAAGGCACGCGCTTACGCTTGAGCTGGATATTGGCCGTGGGCGCACCCAGTTGCCGCCCCAACTTCTGCCCGTGCAATACCCGCCCGGCGATCTGGAAAGGTCGTCCGAGCAGCGCCTCGGCCAAGGTGAAATCTGCCACGCCTAAGGCATTACGCACCCCAGTGCTGCTGACCCGCAGGCCATCCAGCTGCACAGTAGCGGCTTCTTCAACGGTAAAACCGTTAGCCAGCCCGGCCTGCTGCAAAAAGCCAAAGTCGCCAGCGCGATCACAGCCAAAGCGGAAGTCGTCGCCCACTTCCAGATGCTGTACACCCAGGCCGTTGACCAACACCGTGTTGACGAACTCGGCGGCGCTCAACTCGCGCAAACGGCGGTTGAAGGCCAGACACAGCACACGATCAACGCCAGCGGCGGCCAACAGTTCCAGCTTGTCGCGCAAACGGGTCAGGCGGACAGGCGCGGTGTCAGGGGCAAAGAACTCGCGCGGTTGCGGCTCAAAAATCACCACGCAACTGGGCACCCCAAGCTCCGCCGCACGCTCGCGCAGACGCGCCAGAATGGCCTGATGCCCACGGTGTACGCCGTCGAAGTTGCCGATGGTGGCAACGCAGCCCCGGTGATGGGGACGCAGGTTGTGAAGACCTCGGACCAGCTGCATAGCACGCTTCTTGGCTAAAAAGGGGTCGATTATACGCACACCCGCCGCCAGACAACAGGCGCCACACGCACGTCTGCCGGGCGGCAGGCGTGCTTTAACTCAACGAACGCCGGGCAAAATCCCTAGGACGGAAGCCCTGCGCGAACAACATGGCGAAATAGCTGCCCGCTCCAGCCGCCACCAGCACGCCCAGCCGCAGGCAGCGCTGCAGCATGCCGCCCTGCTCCCAAGCAGGAAGAAAATGCATACCCCCCAACAGCACGCCGAGACTGAACACCAGCCAACCCGCCTGAGGCAGATACAGCCCCTGACGGCGCAATTGCCAGAACAGCAAACCGGCATTCAGGCAGGCCGCAAGGCTGATCGACAACGCCAGGCCCACATGAGCCAGCGGCCAGACAAAGATAAACAACAGGTTCATCAGCTGAGTCGCCAGCAGGCTGACCAGCGCAATGCGCACCGGTGTCTTGATGTTCTGCCGCGCATAAAAGCCCGGCGCCAGCACCTTGACCAGAATAATGCCGAGCAAGCCCACCGCGTAGGCGATCAACGCCCGCTCGGTCATCAGCGCATCATTGGCACTGAAAGCGCCGTATTGAAACAGCGTTACCACCAAGGGCTCAGCCAGCACCGCCAACGCCAGCGAGCACGGCAACGCCAGCAGCAGACACAGGCGCAAGCCCCAATCCATCAACCGCGAATACTCCTGCGGGTCCTGGGAAGCAAAGCTCTTCGCCAGCACCGGCAACAAAATAGTGCCCAGCGCCACACCCAGCACCCCGGCAGGCAGTTCCATCAGGCGGTCGGCGTAATACATCCAGGACACCGAGCCTGCCGCCAGAAACGAGGCAAAGATGGTGTTGATGATCAGCGAGAACTGGCTGGCCGAAACCCCGAGAATGGCCGGCCCCATTTGCCGCAGCACGCGCCATACGCCAGCGTCACGCAGATTCAAACGCGGCAGAACGAGCATGCCGATCTTCTTCAGGTGCGGCAGCTGGTAGAGCAGCTGCAGCAAACCACCGACCAGCACCGCCCATGCCAGCGCCATCACAGGAGGATCGAAATACGGGGTCAAAAACAGGGTAAACACGATCATGCTGAGGTTCAGCAAGGTCGGCACGAAGGCCGGCACCGCGAAGCGATTCCAGGTATTGAGAATCGCCCCCGCCAGAGACGCCAGCGAGATCAACAAAATATAAGGGAAGGTAACCCGCAGCAGCGCCGTGGTCAGCTCGAACTTTTCCGCCGAATCGGCAAAGCCCGGCGCGGTCGCCCAGATCACCCAGGGTGCGGCCAACATGCCCAGCACCGTAACCACCGCCAGCACCACGGTCAGCAGACCACTGACATAAGCGACAAAGGTGCGCGCAGCCTCCTCACCCTGCTGATTTTTATATTCCGCCAGAATCGGCACAAAGGCCTGGGAGAACGCACCCTCGGCAAAAATACGCCGCAGCAAATTGGGCAATTTGAATGCAACAAAAAAGGCGTCGGTCGCCGCACCCGCACCAAACACCCGCGCCACCAGCGTGTCGCGGACAAAGCCGAGGATGCGCGACAACATGGTCATGGAGCTGACGGCAGCCAGCGACTTGAGTAGATTCATAAGGCAAAATTTCTACTATTGAGAGAACAACAACACGCTTGGGCGCCCGCTCACAGACCGCATCTGCCTGCACCACCCGCCAAAGTCGCGGAGTGTAGGGCCGCCCAGCAATTAAATCACCCCAACACGAACAACCCCCAGGCGAGCAAAGTGCATTCACCCTTGACAAGGGGTAATCACAACGGCATTATTCGCGGCCTTATTTGTTTGCAATCACCCCCAGATTTTTTCGAGGAGCTTGACGGTGGCCAATACACCTTCTGCCAAAAAACGCGCAAAACAGGCTGAGAAGCGTCGTAGCCATAACGCCAGCCTGCGCTCCATGGTCCGCACTTACATCAAGAACGTGGTCAAGGCTATCGACGCCAAAGAGCTTGAAAAAGCTCAGACCGCTTACGTTCTGGCTGTGCCGGTAATCGACCGTATGGCCGATAAAGGCATCATCCACAAGAACAAGGCTGCTCGTCATAAGAGCCGCCTGAACGGCCACATCAAAGCACTCAGCGAAGCCGCTGCTGCCTAAGATGTAAGCTGTTAAAAAACCGGCCTCGGCCGGTTTTTTATTGCCTGGAGAAAAGCGCCACTGCCAACCCGCGCAGCGGCACCATAACTGCCAGCCTAACGCGTCGCCCAGGGCAGGATCGGAATGGCCGTCACCGCATTTTGCGGACTGCCTTCGATCACCCGGTCGCTGTAGACCAGGTACACCAGGGTATTGCGCTTACGATCAAAGAAGCGCACCACCTGCATGGTCTTAAACACCAGCGATGTGCGCTCCTTGAAGACCTCCTCGCCCTCTTTCAACTCATCCTTGAAGGCGATGGCGCCGACCTGACGGCAAGCAATCGACGCTTCAGCACGATCCTCCGCCAAGCCGATACCTCCTTTCACGCCGCCTGTTTTGGCGCGTGACAGGTAGCAGGTCACACCTTCAACCTTGGGATCATCGAAGGCCTCGACGACAATCTTGTCATTTGGCCCCACCCACTTGAAGACAGTGGAAACCTCGCCAATTTCCTCGGCCGCCGCCAGCATTGGCAGCGTCAGCAACAAGCCCAGCAATCCATTTGCAATGCGCATCGTTAGCCTCTTGCTCTCAGTCAGATCAGAATCAGATTGTCGCGGTGAATCAATTCAGGCTCATCAACATAACCCAGCAGCTGCTCGATGGCATCAGAACCCTGACCAACGATCTTTTGCGCTTCCGCCGCACTGTAATTGGCCAGACCACGCGCTATCTCAGCACCATCCGGCGCCAAGCACACCACCATCTCACCGCGACGGAAATTACCCTGCACCTGCTTGACACCCACCGGCAACAGGCTCTTGTGCCCACGCAGCAGCGCCTGCACTGCACCGTCATCCAGAGTCAGACTGCCGCGCGTCTGCAAATGCCCAGCCAGCCACTGCTTGCGCGCCGCCAGCAGACCACGCTCCGGCAACAGCAGAGTACCGAGTAACTCACCCGCTTTCAGCCGATCCAGCACGCGCTCGATGCGCCCACCAACGATCACCGTATGCGCCCCGGAACGCGCCGCCAGGCGCGCCGCGCGCAGCTTGGTTTGCATGCCACCACGACCCAGCGCACCGCCGGTACCGCCGGCAACAGCATCCAGGGCCGGATCATCGGCACGCGCCTCAGAAATCAACTGCGCATCCGGGTTATTGCGCGGATCAGCATCAAACATGCCGTCGCGATCCGTGAGAATGACCAGCAGATCAGCCTCCACCAGATTGGCCACCAACGCCGCCAGGGTGTCGTTGTCGCCAAAGCGGATTTCGTCGGTGACCACGGTGTCGTTTTCGTTGATCACCGGAATGGCGCCCAACTCCACCAAGGTGCGCAGCGTGCTGCGCGCATTCAGGTAGCGCTTGCGATCGGATAGATCGTCATGGGTCAGCAGGATCTGCGCCGTGTGCTTGCCGTGCTCGCCAAAACTCGACTCCCAGGCCTGCACCAAGCCCATTTGCCCCACAGCTGCCGCCGCCTGCAACTCGTGAATGGCACTCGGCCGCACCGACCAGCCCAAGCGGCTCATGCCGGCCGCCACCGCCCCAGAGGACACCAGTACCAGCTCGACACCGGCAGCGTGCAACGCCACCATCTGTTCAACCCACACCGCCATAGCCGCACGATCCAGCCCGCGCCCATCCGCCGTCAGCAGCGCGCTGCCGATTTTCACCACCCAGCGCCGCGCACCCGTCACCTTGTCCCGCATGTCATTCCAACCTTGATCAGCAGATTGCACGCACCCCGGCGCCAACCCTGGAGTTAGTCAGCACAACGCCGCTAATCAGCGGCGTTGTGGTTGTACTCAGTCGCGAACGTAGATAATTTCCGGGCCGTCCGCCTCATCCTCTTCATCCCAGAAGCTGTCGTCATCCTCAGCGCCGACCGCCTTGACCCCCGAACGCCGCAGCGCACGCTGATCATCCAAGGCCTGCAACTGGGCCCGCGCCTCATCTTCGATGCGCCG
>NKIE01000110.1 GCA_002256055.1 Pseudomonas sp. PGPPP3
GGGCGGCACGGTGCACCGCACTGGTGGGCGCCTCCGGGCACTACAGATAGGCCGTTCCCACTTGTGCACCTGCGGCCCCTAGGGCCATGGCCGCCGCCACACCCTGAGCGTCGGCGATACCCCCCGCGGCGATCACCGGCACCTTCACCGCCTGGACGATGCGCGGCAGCAAAGCAAACAAACCGGCCTGCTCGGTCAAATCCATCGAGAGGAAATGCCCACGATGGCCGCCGGCTTCCAGGCCCTGAGCGATAACCGCATCCGCACCGTGAGCCTCCAGCCACAGCGCCTCGGCCACCGTGGTAGCCGAGGCGATGACCTTGCTGCCCCAACCTTTTACCTGAGCCAGCAGCTCGGTCGAAGGCAGGCCGAAGTGAAAACTCACGACCGCCGGACGAAACTCGGCCAACAGTGCAGCGGCTTCGGCGCTGAACGGCGCACGCCCAGGACCGGCCGCAATCTGCGCAGGATCGATGCCCAACTCGGCGTAATACGGCGCCAACGCCGCACGCCAGGCGGCTTCGCGCGCCGCGTCCGGGACTGGCGAGGTATGGCAGAAGAAGTTGACGTTGTAGGGCTTGCGGGTCTGCGCCTGCAAGGCCGTCAGCTCAGTGCGTAACGCCTCAAGGCTGAGCATGGCCGCCGGCAACGAACCCAGCCCGCCGGCATTGCTGACCGCCACGGCCAGACGATGGTCCTGCACGCCAGCCATCGGCGCCTGAATGATCGGTAATTCGATGCCCAACAATTGTTGCAGTGTCATCGTCTGAACTCCTTTCCAGAATCTGTTTATCCACCCGCCAAACGCATCGCGGCCAAGGCCACTCCTACTGCTGCAACCTTGCTGCCGGTAGAAGCGACCTTGGCCGCGAGGATGTAACCCTGAGCTGAGGTGCTGCTTAGCCAGCCAGGCCAACGTACATGTTCTGCACGTCGTCATGGTTGTTCAACGCATCGAGGAACGCCTCGACTTCTTCCAGTTGCGTGCCGCTCAGGCTCACCGGATTCTTCGAGCGATAGCCCAGCTGCGCCGAGTTGACGCTAAAACCAAACTCCGGCAACGCCTTGCACACGGCATCCAGGTCAGTCGGCTCAGTCATAAACAGGGTGGCACCCTCGTCGCTGGCCTCAAAATCCTGGGCACCGGCTTCGATGGCCGCCAGTTCCGGGTCGGCATCGGCAGTCGCCGGGCTGGCTTCGATCATGCCCAGGTGGTCGAAGTCCCAGGCCACCGAGCCGGTAGCGCCGAGCTGGCCCTTGCGGAACAGCACGCGGATTTCCGCCACGGTGCGATTGGTGTTGTCAGTCAGGCACTCGATGATCACCGGCACCTGGTGCGGGGCAAAGCCTTCATAGGTCAGGCGCTCGTAATGCACGGCATCACCGAGCAGCCCGGCGCCCTTCTTGATCGCCCGTTCCAGGGTATCGCGCGGCATCGAGGCTTTTTTCGCCTGTTCAACCACCAGGCGCAGACGCGGGTTCATGTCGATATCGGCACCAGCACGCGCCGCAATGGCGATTTCTTTCGCCAGCTTGCCGAAGATCTTGCCCCGTGCGTTGGCGGCGGCTTCTTTACCTTTTACTTTCCACTGAGCGCCCATGCTGACTCCTCAAAGCTGAAAGCCGGGTGTATGGACTGCACCCGACTCAAACAAAATCCGGCTCGCGATAGCCGTTATTTAACCGCGCGATTTATACACCTATGGGCACAAAAAATCCCTAAGCGGATACCGCATAGCGCTTGTCCAGCGCGCTGTAACCCAGGCCGACACCCTTGTGCACCTTGAGTTGCACCGGGATGCGCTCCTTCAACGCCTCGACGTGACTGATTACGCCGATCATCTTGCCGCTGGCGTTGAGGGCATCCAGGGCGTCCAGCGCCACCTCCAGGGTTTCGCCATCGAGGGTGCCGAAGCCTTCGTCGAGAAACAGCGAATCGATGCTGGTCTTGTGGCTGACCAGGTCAGACAGCGCCAGCGCCAGCGCCAGACTGACCAGAAAGCTCTCGCCGCCGGACAGGGTCTTGCAGTCGCGAGCCACGTCGCCCTGCCAGGTATCGACCACCTCCAGCTCCAGCTCGCCACTGCCGCGCCGGGCCAACTGATAGCGGCCATGCAGGCGTTGCAGCTGTTGGTTGGCCAGATGGACCAGATGATCAAGGGTCAGGCCCTGGGCGAACTTGCGGTATTTGGCCCCATCGGCCGAACCTATAAGGCTGTTGAGCTGCTGCCAGAGGTCGTAGTCAGCCTGCTGGCGAGCGATTTCGGCAAACAGTTCCTGCTGACTGGCGCGGCGCTGCTCGTCGCCCTGCAGTTGAGCGCGCAACTCACCCTGGCGCTCATTGAGCGCCTTGCTCTGCTGGCTGAGGTTGAGCAACTGCTCGTCCAACTGGCCACGGCCGAGCTGGGTCTGTGGTGCCGCCAGCAGCTGGGCCAGGGTCTGTTCGCTACTGGCTTTGCGCGCCTGGGCCTCGGTCAGCAGTTTGTCCAGTCGCGCCTTGAGGGTGCGTAATTGGGTCTGTTGTTCGTCGCTGAGCAGCGCCGCGGCGAATGCCGCCTCGCTGGCGAACGGGCTGAGCTGCAGCGCCGCCAACCAGGCCTGCTGATGCTGCTGGTGAGTAGCTTGCGCCTGGCCCAACTGCTCGGTGCGCAACTGCTGCTCCACTGTCAGGTCATTGGCCAGTTTCTGCGCCGCCTGATACTGGGCCTCGACCTCGGCCAGGGATAACGGCGTTAGCTGCGCCTCGCTCAGGGCCGGCAACTCGGCTTGGGCCAGCTCACGCCAGCGTTGCTGCCACAGAGCTTGCTGCTCGCTGGCCGTCTGTACGGCGTGCTGCAGCTCGCGCTGCTGCTCAGTCAGATCCTGCTGGTGCGCCTGTTGTTGCTGCCAGGTGTGCCAGTCCTGCTCACGTTCGGCCAGCCAGGCGGCGGCATCACTGGGCAGTGCATACCCCAAGGCCGCTAGGGCCTGCTCCAGCGCCACCCGATGCTGCTGCTGTTGCTGCTGCAAATGGGCCAGGCGTTCGTCGATGGCCGCCAGCGCCTGTTGCTGATTAAGCTGATCCTTATCCAGTAAGGCCTGTTGCTGTTCCAGCTGGCTGTAGCGTTTTTCCTCTGCCAGGGACTGGCTGCGGGCGGCCTCCAGCGCTGCCTTGCAGCCATCGAGCTGGGCCAGGCGCTGCTCCAGGCTGGCCAGTTCAATCCCATGTTGCTGGCGAGCGGCCGTCAAAGCCTGAGCATCGGCGAGCTGCATGCCCAGGGCCTGACAGTGCTGCTGCCAGGCCTCGGCGCGGGCTTGGCGTTCGTCTTCGCACTGCTGCAACTGCAGCGTTTGCTGCTTGCGCTGCTCGACGAGGATGGCCTGCTCGGTCTTGAGGGTTTCACCCTGCGCTTTCAGTACTTCCAGCTCGGCCTCTTTCAGGCTCAAGGCCTGCTGCGTTACCGACATATCCAGCGCCTGGTAAGCGGCTACCGCCGGGTGCTCATGGGCGCCGCACAGCGGGCAGGCCTCATGGGGCTGCAACTGCGCACGGTAGACCTCGAGAGCCTGGATGCGCTGCTCTTGCTCCAGGAGTTTTTTCTTGTCGAGTACCTGTTGAGCCAGGTCCTTGTACTGCTGACGCAAAGTGCCCAGCGCCTGCTCGTTGGTCGCCAGTTGCGTATCTTGAGCCAGCTGCTGCGCCTGCAACTGCGCAGCCTGCTGAGCCAAACGCTGGCGCAACGGCACCAGTTCGGCCAGGCGTTCCAAGCCATTGCCTTGATTGAGTAGCTGCTGCCACTGCTCACGCAAGGCCGCTTCATGGCTGGCACCTTGCACCTGATCCAGGTGCGCCTGGGCAGCCGCTTGCTGCTGTTGTGTGAGCTGCCACAGGTTCTGCGCCGCGTTTAATTCGTCCTGCTGGCCAATCCGCTGTTCAGCCAGTTGTTGCAGGCGTAGTTGACCTGCCTCCTGCTGGGCGGTTTGCCCGATGATATCGCTGGCCAGCTGTTGCAGCTGCTCGAACTGGCCCGCCCAGGCGCGCAACTGCTCGCCCAACTGACCACGTTGGGGTTGCTCGGCCAACTGTGCCGCGACCTGCTCGCGCTGCTGCTGCACCTGGCTCAACTCACGCTGCCGCGCCTGAGCCAGGTGCTTGCTCAACTGACTGGCCTGCCACAGCCGCTGGCACAGTTGCTGACCGGCCTGCTGGCGCGCGGCGCTGGTGTTCGCCAGGTGCTGCTCAACCTTAATAAGCGCTGCCTGCGCCTGCTGCCAGGCGGCATGTTGGGGCTGCAACTTACTCGCCGGTTCACTGGCGAGCAGCTGTTCAAGCTGCGGTTGAGCATCCGCCATATCCAGCAGCGCCTGCTGCTCATTGTGCTGCGCCACCTGCTGCTGGTTTTGCGCCTTGGCCAGGTCTTCGCACCACTGGCGTTGCACCTGCAACTGCTGCTGTTCACGAAGCAGCTCGGCCTCGTCGGCCAGCAGGTTCTGTGCTTCGGCCTCTAACTCGTGACGCTGCTCATCGCTCAGCAGCTCGACCCCAGAGGCCTTGGCCCGAAGCTGATCCAATGCAGCTTTGACCTCGCGGGTCTGCTCGAACACCCGCTGGGAAATCTGCCCATAGATGTCGGTGCCAGTCAGCTCCTCCAGCAGCTCGGCGCGCTGGTTGGCGTTGGCTTCGAGAAAGGCGGCAAAGCCTCCCTGGGCCAGCAGCATGGATTTGGTGAAGCGCTCGAAATCCAGACCCGTGAGGCTCTCGGTCAATTTGAGTTTTTCATTGAGCTTGTCGGTGAGGATCTCCCCGACGCCCGTGGCTTGATCGATCTGCACCAGCTCGACTTTCGGTGCCTGCAGCGCGCCGTCGCTCTTGTCGCGTGCCCGGCGCTGGCTCCAGAAGGCGCGGTAATGCTGGTCCTTGACCGCAAACTCGACCTCGGCCAGGCAATCGGCGGTGTGCCGGGTCAGCAACTCGTTGCTGCTGGCTGACAGTGTGCCCATGCGCGGCGTGCGGTGGTACAGGGCCAGGCAGATGGCATCCAGCAGGGTGGTCTTGCCCGCCCCGGTCGGCCCGGTGATGGCGAACAGGCCGTTGTCCTTGAACGGCTCGGCGGTGAAGTCGATCTTCCACTCGCCCTTCAGCGAATTGAGGTTTTTCAGGCGCAGGCTGAGGATCTTCATGCCGACTCCTCCGTCAGCTCGGCCACCACCTGCTGGTACAGGCCCACCAGGCGCGCCTGCACCTCCGGCTCCAGGCTTTCGCTGCTCAGGCGCTGAGCGAATACATCGCTCACGCTGAGCTCATCCAAGGTTTCCCGTGTGGCACTGGTCAAGCCCGCCACCGCCGTACCGCGCTCGCGGCGGATGCGCAGCACCTCAACCGGCAAGCCTTCGCACAGAGCCTGCAGCCGTGGCTGCAGGTCGCTCAGATAGTCATCAGCCGTAACCAGCACTTCCAGCCATACCGGGGTTGCTGGCGTGCCTTGCGCGGCAGCTTCGATGATCGCCGCAGGCAGTTCGCTCAAGCTGCCACGCAGCGACAGCAACGGCTGAAAGCGCGGCACCGGCAGCACCGTCACCTGCTGCAAGCCATTACTGGTGACGTCCACCAGCAGCACTTCCTTCTGCTGTTTGGCCTCATCGAAACTCAAGGGAATCGGTGAACCGCAGTAGCGGATATGCTCCAGGCCACCGACCTTCTGCGGCCGGTGAATATGGCCCAGGGCGATATAGGCCGCCGGCGGAAAGGCGCTGGTGGGGAAGGCTTCCAGGCTGCCGACATATATCTCGCGCACCGACTCGCTGGCGCTGGCACCCACGGTGGTCAGGTGGCCGGTGGCGATAATCGGCAGCTGGCCGCCCAGCTCATCGCGCTTGGCACACGCCAAGGCATACAACTGCTGATAGTGCTGCTGGATCGCGCTCTGCAGGTTTTGCTGCTTGGTCTGTGCGCTCTCGCCGGCCTGGCTGAACAGCACATCGCGCGGGCGAATAAACGGAATGGCGCAAAGAATTGCCCCCGGCTGGCCGGTGCGGTTGTGCAGCACCAGCACCTGTTCTTCCAGCTCAGCGCAGACGCTGGGAATCACTCGGGTATTAAGTTGTGCCAGCAAGGTCTTGCTCTCGCCGAGCATGGCCACCGAATCGTGATTGCCGCCCAGCACCAGCAACTCGGCGCCGGTCTGGCGCAACTCAACAATAAAGTGGTTGTACAGCTCGCGGGCATAACTGGGCGGCGCGCCGGTGTCGAAGACATCCCCAGCCACCAGCACGGCATCCACCTGCTGCGCCTGCACCTGCTCGATCAGCCAGGCGAGAAACGCCTGGTGCTCGGCCTGGCGGGTCTTGCCCATAAAGTGCTGGCCAAGGTGCCAGTCGGAGCTGTGCAGAATGCGCATGGAGCGGTTCCTGATTCGACGCTAAAAACCAGGGCGCATGTTACCCCATGGCTCTACGGTGCCGGTTTCATTCTGCGCCCTGGCCGGCCTATTCTTGGGCAAAGGCCCGCGAAAGGAAGTTGCCATGCGCCGTGCGTTAAAAGACCTGAAAATCATCCTGCTGGCCAACCTGTGGACGGTGCCGGTGTTTGCCGCGCTGGTGGGGGCGTTATTTTATTTTGTCGCCCCGCCGCCGCCGATGCATGCGCACATGGCCACCGGCTTCGAGGGCGGCAGTTATCGCCAGTTTGCCGAGCAGCTGAAAATCGCCCTGGCCAAGCAGGGCTTCGAGCTGACCCTGGTGACCAGCACGGGCTCCAGCGATAACCTGCAACGCCTGCTGGCCGAACCCGGCGAGGTGCAGATTGCCCTGGTGCAAAGCGGCCTGGAGCAACAGTTGCCCGCCGCCCAGCGCACGCGTTTGCGCAGCCTCGGTGCGGTCTATCACGAGCCGCTGTGGCTGTTCTATCGCCAGGGTTTGGACCTCGACCGGATTGCCGACCTGCAACCCTTGCGCCTGGCCCTGGGTGGCGCAGGCAGCGGCACCTTGGCCGCCAGCTCGGCGATTCTGACGGCCAACGCCATCACGCCGGCGCAGTACCCGGCGCACTGGCAACTGCTTGGTGGCACTCCGGCGGCGACCGCGCTGCTGGCCGGCGAGCTAGATGCCGGGTTCTTTATCGGCCCGGCGGAGAACCCGTTGATCCAACAACTGGCCAGCCACCCAGAGCTGCGCCTGGCCGGCTTTCGCCGCGCGGCTGCCTATGCGGCGCGGCTGCCGTACTTCAACCGCATCCGGGTCGGCGAAGGCCTGCTCAACCTAGCGGCCAACGCCCCGGCCCAGGACACGCCGATGCTCGCGCCCGCCGCCACCTTGGTGATCAATGACGATTTTCATCCAGGCCTGGCGCCGTTGTTTCTCGACGCCGCCCGCGAGGTGATGGCTGCCGGCAGCCTGCTCGACCCACCCGGCTCCTTTCCCAACGCTGGGCCGTTGACCTTCGAGCTGGCCGAGGATGCCGAGCGCTACTACAAAGACGGACTGCCGCTGCTGCAACGCCACCTGCCGTTTCGCATCGCCTCCCTGGCCGATCGCTACATCATTCTGCTGATTCCGCTGCTGATGGTGCTGTTCCCGCTGTCCAAGGCCATCGGGCCGATCTACCAATGGCGCATCCGCGCGCGGATTTATCGCTGGTACAAATACCTGCGTGAAATTGATCGAACCCTGAACGCCGACACCCCGGCCGAACGTCTGCAGGATGAAATCGGCCGCCTTGAGCAACTCGAAGTGCAACTAGCCAAGGTCGAAGTGCCGCTGTCCTACTCCAACGAGCTGTATCAACTGCACCTGCACCTACGCTATGTGATCGAACGCCTGCAGGCTTTGCAGCAGCGCCAGCGCCAGCTCGGGTAAACTGCTGGCCATTGCGGCCCGGATTGCGCTGATCCGGGCCACGCCTCCGAACTGCTGCCGAGAAAACCCATGCCGATCCGTCATTGCATCGTCCACCTGATCGAGAAAAAACCCGACGGCAGTCCGGCCGTGCTGCATGCCCGCAGCACCGAGCTGGCCGAGTCGCAGGCCATCGAGAACATGCTGGCCGACCTCAACGACACCTACAACGCCAAGCAGGGCAAGGCTTGGGGCCTGTTCCATGCGGAATCCAGCGTCTACCCGTTCAGCGGCTGGCTGAAGACTTATCTCGACGGCGGCCAGGACTTCACGACGTTCAGCCGCCAGGCAGTCGAGCAGCTGCAAAAGCTGATGGAAGCATCCAACCTGTCCACCGGC
>NKIE01000111.1 GCA_002256055.1 Pseudomonas sp. PGPPP3
CTTCAGCGACCTCAAGCAAGCACAGGCACAGCTCCAGCACCTGGCCTACCACGACTCTCTGACCAACCTACCCAATCGCGCCCTGCTGATGGACCGCCTGAGCCAGCAGATTGCCCTGCTCAAGCGCCACAACCTGCGCGGGGCACTGCTTTTTCTCGACCTCGATCACTTCAAACACATCAATGATTCGCTCGGCCACCCCCTCGGCGATGCCGTGTTGAAGATGGTCACCGCACGCCTGGAAAGCAGCATCCGCCAGGAGGACACCGTGGCACGCCTGGGGGGCGATGAGTTTGTCGTGCTGCTCTCGGGCCTACCTGGCAGTCGCACTGAAGTTGTACGCCAGACACGCGACATCGCCAACAAATTGCGCCAATTGCTGGCCGCGCCCATGACCCTGGAAGGCCACCGCCTGCAGGTCACGCCCAGCATCGGCATGGCCCTCATCCCCGATCACGGTGACACCCCGGCCGACATCCTCAAGCGCGCCGACATTGCCCTGTACCGTGCCAAAGCCTCCGGGCGCAACACCGTGCAGATGTTCCGCCGCAACATGCAAGAAGCCGCCAGTGCCCGCCTGCGCCTGGAGAACGACCTGCGTCTGGCCCTCGCCCGTGGCGAATTCGAGCTGTACTTCCAACCCCAGGTGGATGCCCGCAACGGCCAGATCATCGGTGCCGAAACCTTGCTGCGCTGGATGCACCCACAACAGGGCGCACAGTCGCCGGCATTGTTCATCGATGTATTGGAAGAAAGCGGCCTGATTGTCGAGGTCGGCGACTGGGTACTGACCGAAGCCTGTCACGTGTGCGCCGAACTGCTGCAGGCCAAGCTGATTGACGCTGACAACTTCAGCCTGTGCGTCAACATCAGTCCGCGCCAGTTCCGCCAGCCAGGTTTTGTTGAACGGGTTGAAAGCAGTTTGCGCACAAGCCAGCTGGGCAACTCAATGCTGACCCTGGAGATCACCGAAGGCATCGTCATTCACAATATCGACGACACCATCAGCAAGATGCAGCAACTGAAAAAACTCGGTCTCAGTTTTGCCATGGACGACTTCGGCACGGGCTACTCGTCACTCACCTACCTCAAGCGCCTGCCGGTGGACGTGCTGAAAATCGACCAGTCGTTCGTCCGCGATGCCACCGAAGACCCTAACGACGCGGAGATCATCCGCGCCATTGTTGCGATGGCAATAAGCCTGGGGCTGGAAGTGATAGCCGAAGGGGTAGAGCACGAAGAGCAGCTGGCCCTGATCGTGCAGCAAGGCTGCCACCTGTACCAAGGCTACTTGTTCAGCAAGCCCCTGCCCCTGCCAGCCTTCCGCGCCCTGCTTGAACACGCACGCCAGCGCCCGCTGACGTAGAACTCAGGCAGGCTGACAGACCGGCATATTCAGCAGCAGATCAATACGCTCCAGCTCCAGCTCGCGGCGCAGGGCGACAAACAGCGCCATGGCCTCGGGGTAAGTGCGCGTGAGCATGCCTAGCCATTGCTTCAGCCGCCCCGGCGCGCTGCGCACGGTCAGCGTCGCACGAGCCTGGCGCCAGAACTCCTGCAGCAGTGGCTGCAGCTCAGCCCACGTCATGGGCTGCACTTCCTGCCCGGCCCGCGCCGCGGCAATCTGCACCGCCAGGTCAGGACATGAGACCAAGCCACGGCCGAGCATAATGTCCTCGACTCCGCTGATCTCGCGGCAGCGCCGCCAGTCATCCAGACACCAGACTTCGCCATTGGCGAAAACCGGCACCTTGACCACGTCCTGCACCCGCGCCACCCACTCCCAGTGGGCCGGTGGTTTATAGCCATCGGCCTTAGTCCGCGCATGCACGACCAGCTGCGCCGCACCGCCAGCCTCAAGGGCCTGGGCACATTCAATGGCGCTGTGGGGACTGTCATACCCCAGGCGCATCTTGGCCGTCAGGGGGATATGCGCCGGCATGCTCTGACGCACTTCGCGAACGATCGCATGCAGCAGTTCCGGCTCCTTGAGCAGCACCGCGCCACCGCGGGAGCGGTTGACGGTTTTGGCCGGGCAGCCAAAGTTAAGGTCGATCACCGGTGCGCCGAGAGTGCAGGCGAACGCGGCGTTATCAGCCAGGCACGCCGGGTCAGAACCCAGCAGCTGCACGCGCAGCGGTGTGCCGGCCGCGGTACGGGCACCGCTGGCCAGTTCAGGAGCAAGTTTCTGAAAGGTGGCGAGGGGCAACAGGCGCTCGCTGACACGGATAAATTCGGTCACGCACCAGTCGATGCCGCCAACCTGAGTCAGTACGTCACGGAGGATTTCATCGACCAGGCCTTCCATGGGCGCCAAGGCAATTTGCACGGGAACAACCTGAGAAGCAGACAAGGGGGCGCGATTGTACTGCAGGAGCGGCGCTGTCCGCGCACGCTCTGTGCGGACAGCGGCACTAGGGCATCAGTGTGCGGAGGCAGGTTCGATCAGCGCCCGACCATAACCCTCGACGAACTCCACCGGCATACGCTTGGGCTTGCCCGTGGAGATCTCAATGCAGACAAACGTGGTGCGCGCGCGCAAGAGGGTCACCGCATCGTCCGGCCGCCAGAGCTGGAAGTGCCGAGTCATCTTCAGGCGCTGATCGGACTCAACGATCCAAGTGGCCATCTGCAACTGCTGACCCTCATAGGCGCTGGCCAGGTAGTCGATCTCATGGCGCAACACCGCCATGGCCCGATCCAGTCGTCGGTACTCGCACAGATCCAGCCCTAAGTGCTGGGAGTGGCGCCAGGCACAACGCTCCAGCCAACTGACATACACCGCGTTGTTGGCATGGCCAAGGCCGTCAATGTCGTCAGCCAACACCTGCAGATCGATAACAAAGGGCTCTGGCCGATCCCAACTCATGGCTGCTCCAGGCCGCTGGCGATGTTGCGCGCCTCGGCCGCCAACTGAGTGATTTGGTCCCAGGCGCGGGCACGAACCAAGTTGCTCGGCGCTATCCAGGTACCGCCGACGCAGGCCACGTTGGGCAAGCGCAGAAAGCTCAGCAGATTGTCCGGTGTCACGCCGCCCGTGGGGCAGAAACGGATGCCGGTAAAAGGCCCCTTGAAGCTCTTGAGCATTTTCACGCTGGTGCTGCCGTTGGCCGGAAACAGCTTGAGCGAGCGATAGCCGTATTCCAGCGCCAACAGCACTTCCGAAGGCGTCATCACCCCTGGCAGGTAGGGCAAGCCAGAATCTTCCGCTGCCGCCGCCAAACGTTCGGTGCAGCCAGGGCTGACGGCAAACTGCGCACCGGCGTCGCGGGCTTCAAGAAACTGCTCGGTGTGAATCAGGGTGCCGGCGCCCACCAGCAACTGTGGCAACTCCTTACGAATCGCCGCCAGAGCGTCCAAGGCCCGCGGCGTACGCAAGGTCACTTCCATCCAGCGCCAGGCTGACATCCTCGATCACCAGTACCGGCAGTACCGGGCGAGCACGCTTCAACACCTGCTCCATTGTCAGCTTCATCCTACTCACTCCCATTCCAAAGTCGTTGCACCCTGATCCGCCGGCCCCACCAGGCGCCGCTGCGCACCGAACAGGCTTAGGCCAAAACCGGCCGCCAGCTCTTCTGTCGCCGTCGCCGGCTGCCGCGTGGCCAACTCAGCCTCGCTGACCTCCAGCTCCATACGCCCACTCAGCGCATCCAGGCTGATCCAGTCGCCCTCCTGCACCCGCGCCAGCACACCACCGGCAGCCGCCTCCGGAGTCAGGTGCAGTGCCGCGAGGACTTTCCCGGAGGCGCCAGACAAGCGGCCATCGGTGAGCAACGCCACTTTCTGGCCGTTGCGTTGCAAATTGACCAGCAGCGGCATCAGCTTGTGCAGCTCTGGCATGCCATTAGCACGTGGTCCTTGGAAGCGCACCAGTAACACCAGGTCACCTTGCAACTGACCCGCGTTGTATGCCTGATGCACGGCGGCCTCGGAGTCGAAAACCCGCGCCGGAGCGCGGACCTGCCAATAAGCAGGGTCGACTGCCGACGTCTTCACCATCGCCCGCCCCAGGTTACCGCTTAGCAGCTGCAAGCCGCTGTCCGCAGCAAAAGGCGCCGCTGCAGGGCGGACAATATCCTCAGCCGGGCTTTGCTCGGGCAAATCACGCCAGGCCAGGCGCCCCTCCTCCAGCCATGGCTCGCGGCAATAGGCCGCCAAGCCCTCGCCGGCGACAGTTGGCACATCCCCGTGCAGCAAACCAGCGCCCAGTAGCTCGCGTATCAGCCAGCCCGGCCCGCCAGCCGCCTGAAACTGATTCACATCTGCCGAACCGTTGGGATACACCCGCGCCAACAAGGGCACGACCGCCGACAACGCGGCAAAATCTTCCCAGGTCAATTCATAGCCGGCCGCCCGCGCCATCGCGGGCAGGTGCAGACTGTGATTGGTCGACCCTCCGGAGGCCAGCAGGGCCACCACCGCATTCACCAGCGCCCGGGCATCAATCTGTACACCCAGAGGCAGATAGCGCTCACCCTGGCGGCTGTTGCGCGCCACCAGCCGCGCCGCTTCGGCGGTCAGGGCTGCGCGCAAGGGCGTATGCGGATGGATAAAAGCACTGCCCGGCACGTGCAGCCCCATAGCTTCCATCAACAATTGATTGGTATTGGCAGTACCGTAGAAGGTACAGGTGCCCTCCTGATGATAGGACGCCAGCTCTGTCGCCATCAGCTCATCACGACTGGCCGCGCCACGGGCATAACGCTCGCGCACTGCAGCCTTGTCCTTGTTGGCCAGACCAGAGGCCATCGGTCCGGCCGGCACAAATACCGCCGGCAAATGGCCAAAATGCAGAGCACCAATGAACAAGCCCGGCACGATCTTGTCGCAGATGCCCAGGTACAGACCGCCATCGAAAATCCCGTGAGTCAGGCCAATAGCCGTGGCCTGAGCAATCAGATCGCGGGAGAACAGCGACAACTGCATCCCCGCCTCGCCCTGGGTAATGCCATCGCACATGGCCGGTACCCCGGCAGCAAACTGCGCCGTAGCCCCAACCTTGGCCAATGCCACTTTCAGTTGATCGGGATAATCCTTGTAAGGCGCATGGGCCGAGAGCAGGTCGTTGTAGCTGGAGATGATGGCGATATGGGGCGAGCCGCCCTGCTTGATAATCAAGCGCGCCGCATCCGGCTGAGCCGCCAGAGCATGAGCCAGGTTGGAACAGCCCATGCGCAGGCGCGGCTCGCTTTCGGCAGCATGCTGCAAGCGCGCCAGGTAGCGCGCCCGATGGACTGCAGAGCGTTGTTCCAACGCGGCGGTAACCTGTTCGACAACGACATGCAGCATGGCGACTCCCCGTTCAGACCTGTGCGACTGCCAGTGTAACGGCTACGGCGCCCAATAAATGCGCAGCGGCAAACGACCAACCGTCAACAATGCGTGCAACGGCAGCGCACGACTCTGCGGAGCATCCGCCAACACGGCATCAATTAGCTGTTTTTTATTTTGCCCAAACACCAACAAGCCCAGCCAGCGGGTCTGCAGCAACATGGATAAATTCAACGACAGTCGCTGCCGCGGCTCGCTGGGCGCCAGCGCGCACAAGGCACCTGGCGCGGCCTGCAGATCAAGCGCTGGCGCTAATCCCGGCATACCGGGAAACAACGAGGCAATGTGGCCATCCTCGCCCATACCCAACAAGACCGCAGCAAAGGGCATGCAGCCTTGCAGCTGGTCGCCCCAGAGAGTCGCAGACGCTTGAGCACTGTCTGCCTGACGCGGGTCGAGGCAGGCAGCAGCAGGTAAGCCCTGCCGCAGCAACCGCCAATTGCTCTGCTCGGCATCCGCCGCAACCCAACGCTCATCCGTAGGACTCACATCGACCCGCGCCCACTCCAGCGGCTCAGCCGCCAGCAACGGCAGCAGTTGTTGCGGGCTACTGCCGCCGGGCAGCAACAGCGAGGCACGCGCCTGCACCGACAAAATGGTCACCACTTGCACCGACAGGTCGTGCGCCAACTGGCGCACACAGTCGCCACGCTGAGCATGAGCAAGAAACACACTGGGATATTTGACAGCCACTCGCATTCCGTCCGCTGGAAGGTTTCAGGCTACATGATGCGCTTATGCGCGGGCTGCACCCAAGCTGAAGACGGGCAGACCGGCAGAAATAACGAGAGGGGGATTTTTATCGGGCAGAAAAACAAAAGGGCCATCCTATTGGATGGCCCTTGAACCCGAAGACCGGGAAAGTATAAAAATGGCGTCCCCTAGGGGACTCGAACCCCTGTTACCGCCGTGAAAGGGCGGTGTCCTAGGCCACTAGACGAAGGGGACAAAACCTTCTCTTTGCTACTACTTGAAGCCGAGGTGGCCAGCTTCAAGTCAAGAATTGGTGGAGATAAACGGGATCGAACCGTTGACCTCTTGCATGCCATGCAAGCGCTCTCCCAGCTGAGCTATACCCCCATTCAAGGACGGGGCGCATGTTAAGCGCAGCCCCTACCCTCGTCAACACTTTTTTCAAAAACTTATGTTTATTCTGCAAGCAGAACAACCACTTAACCGGGACCAGCGGCATCTACCGCCGGTCCGCGAGTGCTCAACCAGCAATCGTCGCCAGTTGTTTTTCCCACTCTTTGGTCTCTTTCTTGGACACGCCACCGAGCATTTCCAAGGCCTGACGCAAACGGAAACGGGTCAGGTCTGGACCGATAATTTCCATCGCATCGAGCACAGACACCGAACTGGCCTGCCCGCTGATCGCAGCAAACATCAGCGGCATGGCATCGCGCAGCTTCAACTCAAGGGCTTCGACCACCCCCTGAATACAGCCAGTGATGCGTTCCTTCTCCCACTGGCGCAGTGCTTCAAGCTTCCACAAGATCAACTGCATGACCTGGCGAACCTGCTCGGGCGGCAACTTCTTGTGCTCGAACAGCTTGGCATCCAGCGGCACGCCACCGGCGAAGAAGAAGCCCGCCAACGGCGCGATCTGGCTGAACGTCTCGACTCGGCCCTGCACATGGGGCGCAATCTGCATCAGGTACTCGGGATTAAACGCCCACTTCTGCACTTCGGCGGCAAAGCGCTCGACGCTCAGCTCGCGCAGCCACTGGCCATTGAGCCAGGAGAGCTTCTCCATGTCGAAGATCGGCCCACCGAGAGACACGCGCTGAATGTCGAAGTGCTCGATCATCTCGTCCAGACTGAACTTCTCGCGCTCATCCGGCATCGACCAGCCCATGCGCCCGAGGTAGTTGAGCATCGCCTGCGGAAGAAAGCCCATGCGCTCGTAGAAGGTCACTGAGGTTGGGTTCTTGCGCTTAGACAACTTGCTCTTGTCGGGGTTGCGCAGCAGCGGCATGTAGCACAGCGCTGGCTGCTCCCAGCCAAAGTATTCGTACAATTTGATCAGTTTGGGCGCCGACGGCAGCCACTCTTCGCCGCGCAGCACATGGGTGATGCCCATCAAGTGGTCATCAACCACGTTGGCCAGGAAGTAGGTCGGCAGGCCATCGGCCTTCATCAGCACCTGCATGTCCATGCGGTCCCACGGGATTTCTACCGTGCCACGCAACATGTCCGGCACCTGGCACACGCCTTCGGTCGGCACCTGCATGCGCACCACATGGGACTCGCCAGCGGCAATGCGGCGTTGCGCTTCCGCCGGAGCCAGATGCTGGCAGTGACCGTCATAACGCGGCGTTTCCTTGTTGGCCATCTGCTCGGCACGCACCTGATCCAGGCGCTCAGCGCTGCAGAAGCACGGGAAGGCATGCCCCTTGGCGACCAGCTCATCGGAGTACTTCTTGTAGATTTCGCCGCGCTCGCTCTGCCGGTACGGGCCATGGGGACCGCCAATATCCGGGCCCTCATCCCACTCAATGCCCAGCCAGCGCAGGGAGTCGAAAATCTGCTGTTCGGACTCGCGGCTCGAACGCACCTGATCGGTGTCTTCGATACGCAGGATGAACTGACCGCCATGCTGGCGCGCGAAGCACAGGTTGAACAAAGCGATGTACGCGGTGCCAACGTGCGGGTCGCCAGTCGGGGATGGCGCAATACGGGTACGAACAGTGGTCATGGCAACTCTCAATGCGGCAGATCAAACAATCGGCCAATCTTAACAGGCCGGATACTTAAGGCTCCAGCAAAGGCCCCACCTCGGCCGGCAGACGACTGATCAGAAAGTCCAGAAAGGCTT
>NKIE01000112.1 GCA_002256055.1 Pseudomonas sp. PGPPP3
ACGTGATCGCTGAACTGCCGCCGCTGCTCAAGGCCTATATGCGCCTGGGTGCGAAGATCTGCGGCGAGCCCTGCTGGGACAAGGACTTCCAGGTGGCCGACGTATTTATCCTGCTCAAGCGCGACGAGCTGTGCCCGCGCTACGCCCGGCACTTCAAGGCCGCCGTATGATGGCCCACCTGCGCCTGCTCGGGCGCAGCCTGTTGCTCTTGCTGTGGCTGAGCGCCAGCCTGCTACTGGCCGGCGCCCTCAAACTGCTGCAAGTGCTCAGTCGCCGCCCCGCCGAACACCTGCGCCAACGCCTGAGCCGTCTGTGCCTGAGCTGGCTGGTGCGCTGCCTGCCAATGCGCGTACAGGTACACGGCCAACTGCCTGGGCAGACGGCCCTGTGGCTGAGCAACCATGTGTCCTGGTGCGACATTCCCCTGCTCGGCGCCCTGCAACCGCTGACCTTTTTGTCCAAAGCCGAAGTGCGCGCCTGGCCTCTGGCCGGCTGGCTGGCGGCGCAAGCCGGCACTCTGTTTATCCAGCGTGGCGCTGGCGACAGCAACGACATCGGTGCGCAGATCGGCCAGCAATTGCAGGAAGATCGCGCACTGCTGCTATTCCCCGAAGGCACCACCACCGACGGCCAGAGCCTGCGCACCTTTCACGGCCGTCTGCTGAGTGGCGTGATCGAGCAGCAACGAGCCGTGCAACCGGTGGCCATCCGCTACTGGCGCGACGGCGCGGTCGATCTGCAAGCGGCGCTGCGCCGACTGCTCAGCGCGCCGGCTGCCGAGGTGGAAATCCATCTTCTGCCGCTGCTGTTGCCGCTGCCAGAAGAGAACCGCAACCAGCTGGCGCGCCGGGCCCAGCACTGCGTTAGCGACTGCCTGGAGCGGTTGCGCGCACCCAACGCCGGGCCCCAGGCCAGCGCACTGACATCCTGAACCGCGTCAATAGCCGGGCGACTGAGCTAACCTTTGCCGCATATCAAGGCCGCCACCCGTGCGGCCCAACTATGCTGAAAGCACAGGCTTAACCGTCGTTGCCCGGTCCGGTTCAAGGAGCATTTGCATGTCACAGTCCCCGCTTTCCCAGCAGTCCCCGTCCGTCAAACTCCGCGGCGTCAACCTTGGTGGCTGGTTGGTGCTGGAGAAATGGATGACCCCCAGTGTGTTCGAGGGCTTGCAGGCCACCGATGAAACCACCTGGTGTGCCGAACTGGGCGCCGCCGCCACGCAGCGCCTGCAGCAGCACTGGAACACGTTCATCACCCGCGAGGATTTTGTCTGGCTGCACGAGCGCGGCATCAACGCCGTGCGCATCCCGGTCGGCCATTGGATCTTCGGCGCCGACTATCCGTACCACCGCAGCTACGGCGAGCACCGCTACCCCTTCGTCGAAGGCGGCCTGGCGGTGCTCGACCGCGCCTTCGCCTGGGCCAAAGAGCTGGAGCTGAAAATTGTCCTCGACCTGCACGCCGCCCCCGGCTGCCAGAACGGCTTCGATAACGGCGGGATCAAGGATGTCTGCGAATGGCACACCCAGACCGACTACCGCGAGCACTCGCTGAGCGTGCTCGAACGCCTGGCCGAGCGTTACCACGCCGAACCGGCTCTGCATGCCATCGAAGTGCTCAACGAGCCGCGCTGGGACGTGCCCACCGACTACCTGAAAAGCTACAACATCGACGCCTATCGGCGGATTCGCCAGCACTGCTCGGCGGATAAAGTCAGCGTGGTGTTCCACGACGGCTTCCGCTCGTTCGAGGAATACCTGGGCTTTATGCAGACGCCCGAATTCGTCAACGTGGTGTTCGACCTGCACCGCTACCAGTGCTTCGAGCGCGGCGATATCGACAGCGACATCTACACCCATATCCACAAGGCCAGCGGCCAGTGGAAGAGCGAGGCCGATGCGATCATCAACCAACTGGGCCTGCCGGCCTATTGCGGCGAATGGAGCCTGGGCCTGGACCTGAAGGTGGTGTCGCTGTGGGCCGACGGGCCGTTTAACCACGCCCTCGAACACATGGACCAGTTCCAGCAGGACACCGCCTACCGCGGCTATGCCGCCGCCCAGCTGCTGACTTTCGAGAAATACCTGGGCTGGTTCTTCTGGAGCTACAAGACCGAAACCACCCCGGCCTGGTGCTTCCGCGAATGCGTCAATCGCGGCTGGCTGCCGGCCAATTTCAGCTAGGCCGGCATCCTACGGCCCGACACCTCAGCCACAAAACTGTAGCCTGGATTTTATCCGGGCTACACAGCGCCACTGCCATCGTTTAATTGGCCTTAGCCGGGGACTTTCAGCGCGCAGCTCGGCGTGCTGCAGCTGAGGAACTTGTCCTCGGCCGGGCGGTTGAGCACCAGCTTGCGCTGGTAGTGACGATCCAGTCCGCCGTGAAAACTGATGGTCAGCAGGCTGGCGTTGGGCAGCTCGCGCTGCAGCATGTCCATCATGCAATCCTCGCCCTTGGGGTCGAAGGCATCGGTGGCTTCTTCGATAAACACCCAGGCCGGCTGCTGCAGAAACAGCCGGGCCATGCCCAGCCGTTGCTGGGCGCGCAGCGGTAGCACCCGATCCCAGCTGTCGACGTCGGCCAACCGCGGCGCCAGCCAGGCCAGCCCTGCGCATTCCAGGGCATGGTGCATGGCCTTGGCACTGAAGTTGTCGGCGGCATAGGGATAACTGAGCACCGACCGCAGGTTGGCCAGCGGCAGGAACGGCCGTTGCGGCAAGAAGCTGATCTGCGCCCCCGCGGGTAGCCAGACCTCGCCATGGCCCCAGGGCCAGAGCCCGGCCACCACTTTGAACAGGCTGATGGTGACGGTGGGATCGCCGGCGATCAGCACCCGCTCACCCCGGTGAATGGTGGCATTCAGGTCTTCAATCAACACTTGGCCGTCCGGGTTGGCGATACACAGGTCACGCAGCACCAGCTCAGACTGATTCGACTGCAGTACGCTGATCCGGTGTTCCTGCGGTTCTGCCGCCTGCTCGTCGAGCACCTGCATGTCGTTGTACAGACTCAGCACCCGCTGCACCGAGGCGCGGCAATGGGCCAACTCGCCGAGGTTATCGATCGGCCAAGACAGCGCCGAGGTCAGTTTCTGGAAGGCCTGTGCCGCTTGCATCAAGATGCCCAGGGTCATGCTGCCGGCGATGTACTGCGGCGCCATCAGCAGGATCGGAAACACTGGCAGCAGCGCGCCATAGCCCGAGGAGAACGCCATGATGCCGAGATAGCCGACGGTCTGGCGGTTCCAGCGCTGGCCCAGCTCGGCGAAGAAATTGGCCGCATTGCGCCGCTCCATACCTTCGCCGCGCATCAGGGCAATGGACTCGGAATTGGAACGGGAATGGCCCAGGCCAAAGCGAAAGTTGGCCTCGGCGGTTTGCAGCTGGTTGGTGGCCTTGACCAGAGGGCGTCCCAGCAGCAGGCCAAACAAAGTGCCGGCACCGGCGTAGAGGAATGCCAGAATCACCATATAACCCGGCACCAGCCAGGTTGTACCAGGCACATAGGCGCTGCCGGTAAGGACCAAGAGGATGTCGATAAAACTGCCGAACACCAGCAGCGAATTGACCAGCGAATGGGGCAGACTGACCGTGCTTTCAGTGGCGATGCGGATATCTTCGGCGATCCGCCCGTCGGGGTTATCGTGTTCACCACCGATCAATTGCAGCTGATAGTGATGCCCCTGGGCCATCCAGCGGTCGAGGACCTTTTCCGTCAACCAGCGCCGCCAGTCCAGCTGCAGCCAGCGTTTGACGTGCATGTGCAGGGCCGTCACCGCCATGGTCAGCAGGAAGATCAGCACGAAGGTGCCGATCTGCAGCAACAAGGCATTCAGCGACTTGTCTTCCAGGGCATCGAACAGCGCCCGGCTCCAGTAACTCATCCAGATCGCCAGACCGACCTGGGCCAAGGTGAAGAGCAGCAACAAGGCGGTATAGCCGCGCACCCGCCACTTGTCCGCCGAATTCCAATACGGCGCCACCAGCCGCAGAAACTGCCAGGACAGGCGCCGGGCCGGCAACAGCGGGGGTAGCTCGGTCATAGCCCGCCCTCAGCCTGTTCAGGCTGCGCCCGGCACAGCTGCGCCGCCAAGGTCGCGGCGCCATGCAGGCCCAGTTGCTCGTTAAGCACCACATGCAGGGGCACGCGCTGCAACAGTTCGCGCATCGGCGGCTTGTCGCTAAAGGCCTGCAGCACCTCAGGTTGCTGCAGGAAAGCGAGCATCTTCGGCGCAATGCCACCACTCAGGTAGACGCCGCCCTGGGCCAGGCCGAGCAAGGCCAGGTTACCGGCGCAGGCGGCGAAGATGCGCGCGAACAAGGCCAGGCTGGCGCAGGCCAACGGCTCACCCTGCTCCGCCGCCTGAGAGATTTCACGCGCATCGGGACCGGTGCCCAGCAACACACCGCGCCCGGCCAGAAAGCCATATAGGCGCTCAAGCCCGTGCCCGGACAACAACAGCTCCTGGCTGGCACGCCCGTAGGCCTGCTGCAAGGCGGCGCAAAGCGCCAGTTGCTGTTCATCCACGGGGGCAAAATCGGCCAGCCCCCCCTGACTCGGCAACACCTGCCATTGTTCACCGCAACGCACCAACAGGGCCATGCCCAGGCCGGTACCGGCGCCGAGCAGCGCCCGCACACCGGTCGCCTGGGGCTGCCCGGCTTGCAGGGTGCAGAGGTCACTGGCAGGCAAACTGTCCAGACCGTAGGCCTGCGCGGCGAAATCATTGAGCAGACGCACCTGAGCGATGCCGAAGTGCGCAGCGAACTGGCGAGCATCCAGCTGCCAAGGCAGATTGGTCATGCACACGCGCTGTTCGCTGACCGGCCCAGCCACGGCAATACAGGCCGCACTCGGTCGCTCAACCCCGAGGAACAGCTGCACGATGGCCTCAAGCCCCGGGTAGTCGGCACCAACAAAGCGCTGCTCACGCAGCACCTGCCAACCTGTAGCGCTGGGCTCGGCAAGTAACAAGCGGGTATAGGTGCCGCCAATGTCGGCTGCGAGAAAACTCATTGAGGCCCCTGCTCTGAACTGGCTGGCAACGCCCGCCGATAACTACAGTTAGTGCCACAGATGCTAGGGTCTGTTGCCGTTCCATCGCAAGCCGCGTTGCTGCGCGCTTATGCGCCAGGCAGGTTTGCCAGGGCGCTCTCGACCGCTTCGATCAGGGCCGGATCTTCCAGGGTGGTACGCGGGGAAAACCGCGCCAGCACACGACCGTCCGGGCCGACGAGAAACTTCTCGAAATTCCAGGTGATGTCGCCGGGAAACTCCGCGCCCTCACCCGCCAGCAGCCGATACAACGGATGACGGCCGGGGCCGTTGACCTCCAACTTGCTGCTCAACGGAAAGCCCACACCATAGGTGAGGCTGCAGAACTGGCGGATATCAGCCTCGGTGCCTGGCTCCTGCCCGGCAAACTGGTTGCATGGCAAGCCCAGCACATTAAACCCCTGAGCCCGATAGTGCTGATAGAGATTCTCCAGCCCGGCATATTGCGGGGTCAGGCCACACTTTGACGCCACATTGACCACCAGCACCACCTGCCCGGCGAAGGGTGCCAGGGGCAACTCCTGCCCATCCAGGCCAGTCAAAACAAGCTCGTGAAAGGCGCTCATAAATACAGTCTCCAAAAACCTTGGGGGACAAAAAAGGCGCCCGTAGGCGCCTTCCAGTACAACTTAACCTGACGTTTGAGCAGTCTAGCAGTTGCTCAATCAGTGGTGATGACCACCTTCGCCATGGATGTGACCATGGGCCAATTCTTCGGCGCTGGCGTCACGCACGGCAACGATTTTCACCGCAAAGGTCAGGCGCTGGCCAGCCAGTGGGTGGTTGCCGTCAACGATCACGTCGTCGCCGTCCAGATCACGGATGGTGACGATCTGCATGCCGCCGTCCGGGCCGGAAGCGTGGAACTGCATGCCCACTTCCAGCTCATCAACGCCTTCGAACATGTCACGACCCAGGGTCGCTACCAGCTCAGCGCTGTATTCGCCGTAGGCGTCTTCGGGCTCAACGGTCACGGTCAGCTCGGTGCCGATTTCTTTGCCCTGCAGGGCTTTTTCCAGACCGACGATGATGTTGCCTGCACCGTGCAGGTAGACCAACGGCGCGCCGCCGGCGGAGCTATCGATCACCTCACCGGCGTCGTTGGTCAGGGTATAGTCGATAGAGACAGCCTTGTTGGCGGCGATCAGCATGGGGCGAGACCTTTTGCGAAAGAATAAAGAACGGACAAGTTTAACCAAGGCCTCGCCCGAAAGCGAACCAAGCCCGGACAAACGGGAACAGACACCGCTGCTGCTTGATTTTCGTCAGGACGACCAAGGCCACTGGGTGGCACTCTTGTCCTGCAGCCATACTCAGCATTTACGCCATCAACCACCCTGGCAAAATCGCCCCTGGGTCGTTGATCAGCAACAACGTCATGCTCTACTGGGCCAGCCATTCCCCTGCGGCTGGTGCGCCCAGCACTCCATTAGCAAGGATCACCGATGACATCCCGGAACATTCTGGTAATCAACTGCGGCAGCTCATCCATCAAGTTTGCCCTGCTGGATCCAGCCCACAGCCATTTCGCCCTCAGCGGCCTGGCCGAACGCCTGGGCTCGCCCGATGCTGTATTGCATTGGCAACAGGACGGCCAGAAACACAGTTTGAACATGCCCAGCGCGGATCATCGCGATGCTCTGGCGCAGCTGCTGCCACGGGTCGAGCAGGCCGCCAACGGCCAGCTGTACGGCATTGGCCACCGAGTGGTGCATGGTGGTGAACACTTTACCCAGGCCAGCCGCATCGACAGCGCCAGCCTGGCCGCGATTCGCAGCACCGCACCGCTGGCCCCCCTGCACAATCCGGCCAATCTGCTGGGTATCGAAGCGGCCCTGAGCCTGTTTCCTGAACTGCCGCAAGTCGCCGTATTCGACACGGCGTTCCACCAGAGCCTGCCGGAACACGCCTATCGCTATGCCATACCAGAGGTGCTGTACCGCGAGCATGGTGTGCGCCGCTATGGCTTTCACGGCACCAGCCACCGTTACGTCAGCCAGCGCGCCGCCGAACTCAGCGGCCTTGATCCAGCCGACAGCAGCTGGCTGTCAGCCCATCTGGGCAACGGCTGCTCGACCTGCGCCATCGTCAACGGCCAGAGCCGCGACACCAGCATGGGTCTGACGCCACTGGAAGGCCTGGCGATGGGCACCCGCAGTGGCGACATCGACCCCAACCTGTTCGGCCACCTGTCCCGCACCCTGGGCTGGAGCCTGGAACAGACCGAGCGCATGCTTAACCACGACAGCGGCCTGCTCGGCCTGTCCGGGCTGTCCAATGACATGCGCAGCCTGGAGCAAGCCAGCGCCAGCGGCCACCCCGGCGCGACCCTGGCAATCGAGGTGTTCTGCTATCGTCTGGCCAAGTCCCTGGCGGCCATGAGCTGCGCCTTGCCGCAGCTGGACGGGGTGATTTTCACCGGCGGCATCGGTGAGAACTCGGCCCTTGTGCGCAGCAAGACCCTGGCCCACCTGCGCCTGCTCAACCTGTACCTAGATGACACCGCCAACGCCCGCTGCGTGCGTGGCGAGAGCGGCGCCATCCAGCGCGAGGGCCATCCCCGCGTGCTGGTTATCGCCACCAATGAAGAGCGGCAGATCGCCCTCGACACCCTTGCGCTGCTGAACTGAGAGCTGACATGCATACCTTTTTCATTGTCCCCACCGGTTTTGGCGTCGGTCTAACCTCCATCAGCCTGGGCCTGGTCCGCGCCTTGGAGCTGGCCGGTTTGAAGGTCGGCTTCTGCAAGCCAATCGCCCAACTGCACCCCGGCGACACCGGCCCGGAGCGTTCCAGCGAACTGATCGCACGCACCCACGGGCTGAAATCGCCAACGCCGCTAGACCAGGCCTATGTCGAACGGCGCCTCGGCGACGGTGAGCTGGACGAGCTGCTGGAAGACATTATCAGCCTCTACCAGCAGGCCGCCGAAGGACGCGATGTGGTGATCGTCGAAGGCATGGTGCAGAACCGCCACGCCAGCTATGCCGGACAAATCAACTTGCACCTGGCCAAGAGCCTGGATGCCGA
>NKIE01000113.1 GCA_002256055.1 Pseudomonas sp. PGPPP3
CGCGCGCTTCTACCGCAAGGCGCAGGAGTTGCTGCGCATGGCCAAGGAGTTTGAACAGAATGCTCTGGCCGACAACGACATCGTCGCCGGGCAGATCGATATCGGCTGCTTCGAGACCGTGGCGCCGCTGTACCTGCCGCGCCTGATTGCCGGCTTCAACGCGCTGTACCCCGGCGTGGAAATCCGCATCCGCGACGGCGAACAACAGGAGCTGGTGCAGGGCCTGACCTCTGGCAGCTTCGCCCTGGTGATCCTCTACGAGCACGACCTCGACGGCACCATCCAGACTCAACCGCTGATGGCCCCGCAGCGGCCCTACGCCCTGCTGCCCGCCGACCACCGCTTTGCCCAGCAAACCCAGGTGTCGCTGCGCGAACTGGCGCTGGAGCCGATGATCCTGCTCGACGTACAACCGAGCCGAACCTACTTCGTCAGCCTGTTCGACGAGCTGGGCCTAACGCCCAATATCGCCTTCAGCTCACCCTCAATCGAAATGGTCCGCGGCATGGTCGGCCAGGGTTTCGGCTTCTCGATCCTGGTCACCCGCCCGCACAGTGAGCACACCTACGACGGCAAGCGCGTGGTGTGCGTCGACATCGCCGAAGACATCACCGGCTCCGCCCTGGTCGCCGCCTGGCTAAAACGCGCGCAACTGACCAAGTCGGCACAATTGTTTGCGGATTACTGTGCGGAGCAGTTGGCGCAGCCGACGGTGGAGTGAAACGTTGGGTGTGCTCAGCCCGTAGGATGGGTTGAGCCTGCGATACCCATCAATACCGCCACATGGGTTACGCCGCTGCGCGGCTAACCCATCCTACGAACGTTCCCCCGCCTCTCCCGCCACGCGCTTATTTGCTTTGTTGTAGCCACTCGACCAACCGGCCGAGCATGGCATCGCACGCGGCCAGTTGTTCGACGCTGACAAACTCGTCCGCCTTATGGCCCTGGTCCATGCTGCCGGGGCCGCAGACCACGGTGGCGATGCCGGCCTGGTCGAACAGGCCGCCTTCGGTGCCGAAGGCGACAGTGCCAAAGTCATCACGGCCACACAGCAGCGCCAGCAGTTGTGCGGCGGCGCTATCTGGCGCGGTGGCGAGGCCGGGGTAGGTGCTTAGCGGGGTGAAGCGGATATCCGTGGATGCTTGTACCGCGCGCATCTGTGGCAACAGTTCGCGGGTGGCATAGGCCTGCAGTTCGGCGGCGACTTGCTGCGGGTCATCGGCTGGCAAGGCACGTACTTCGAAGTCGAACTGGCACTCAGAGGGGACGATATTCAGGGCGCGGCCGCCGCTGATCATGCCGGTCTGCACAGTCGAATAGGGTGGATCGAAACGCAGGTCATGGCGCTCCGGCGCAGCTAGACGATGACCGATTTCGCCTAGGCGGCCGATCAGCCGGGCGGCGTATTCGATGGCGTTCACCCCTTGTGGCGCGTAGGCGGAATGACAGGCGGCGCCGTGCACGGCGCAGCGCATCGCCAGCTTGCCCTTGTGGCCGAGCACCGGGCGCATCTGCGTGGGTTCGCCGATCAGGCAGATGGCCGGTTTGTCTGGCCGGGTGGCCAGCTCGGCGAGCAGGCTGCGCACGCCGAGGCAGCCGACCTCTTCGTCGTAGGAAATGGCGATATGCACGGGCAGGCGCAGCGGCTGGGCGAGTAAGGCCGGCACGGCGGCCAACACGCAGGCGAGGTAGCCCTTCATGTCGGCACTGCCGCGGCCATACAACTTGCCGTCGCGCTCGGTCAGCTCGAACGGCGGCACACTCCAGGCCTGGCCGTCCACCGGCACCACGTCGCTGTGCCCGGACAACAGCACCCCGCCCGCCCCGCTCGGCCCCAGGCGCGCATAGAGGTTGGCCTTGCACCCATCGGCGCTGAACAGCAATTGGCTGTCGACACCGAAACCGGCCAGGTAGGCGCGCACGAATTCGATCAGCGCCAGGTTGGACTCGCGGCTGACGGTGTTGAAGGCTATCAGTTCGGCCAACAGGTCACGGCTAGTGCGCATGCCGGTATCTCCTCAATAGGGGCGATAAGAGCGGTGGTAATCACTCATCGCCCGGTACACCGTAGCTGGGCGCCTGGGTCGGGTCGAGGGCGCGGGTTACGTAGTCATTCATCTGCGGACGATAGGCGCTCCAGAGCTTGCCCAGCTCGCCGATGGGGTCGTGTTCGGCCCAATCTACGCGCAGGTCAACAATCGGCCAGAGCAGGTCGCTGACCACCGACAGCGCCGCCGAATGCACCGGCCCGGCTTCGCCACCGGCCGCCATGGCCGCCTGCATCGCCGCCAGCAGGCGGTCGGCCAGGAGCTCACCGGACGCAGCGGCAAACGCCTGGACCATAGCGGCGATCACCTGCGGGCTGGCCAGCAGATTACCGGCGGCCACACATTGCTCGCCGGCCAGGGCGTTGTGCACACCGAGGGCTTCGCTGCCGGTGAACAGCGCGGTAGCGCCATGCTGGTCGATCACCGCGACCTGGCGATATTGGCTGTAGCCATGCCGGGTCAGGGCCTTGTCCAGAGCGCTGCTGGCGGACTCGCCGGCTTCAAGCAGGTCGAGAATTTCCGGGCCCAGGGCTGGCAAGGTGATGTTCTGCGTGGCAACCGCCCCGACACCGCCACGCACCCAAGGACAGCGGGCGCCAACGGCGATGCTCGATGAGCTAATGGCGATGCCCAGTTGCCCGGTTTCGGCGCAGCGTCCAACGATGGAAAAGGTCATCGGAACTCCTTAGTTGGCCTGCCAGTCGTCCGGCACGACGGCGATCACATCAATCTCCATCAACCACTGCGGCTGGCCGAGGGCCGAGACCACCAAGCCAGTGGAGATCGGGAACACACCTTTAAGCCATTTGCCGACCTCCTGATAGACCGGCTCGCGGTAACGCGGGTCGATCAGATAGGTAGTGGTTTTGACGATATGGCTGAGGTCACTGCCGGCTTCTTCGAGCAGTTGTTTGACGTTCTTCATCGCCTGTTCCGCCTGCGCGCGCGGGTCACCCAGGCCGACCAGGTTGCCGGCGAAATCGGTGCCGACCTGACCGCGCACATACACCGTATTACCGGCCCGCACGGCCTGGCACAGGTCGTTGTCGAGGGTCTGGTTGGGATAGGTCTGCTTGGTGTTGAACATGCGAATGCGGGTGTGGGTCGGTGTGCTCATGGCGGTCCTCGGGAGCTCCCGCCGGCGCGGGATTGGCGGCGACACATAACGGCAGGGGAATTCATTCTGGCCAGAGCGGTCAGCCAACGAAATGAGGATTTTTGTCGTCGCTGGCCATAGAAAACGTCGCCACGGGTGCTGAGCGGCGCCGGCCTGCGCGGGCCGGGGGCTATAGGCAATTTAGTGTCTAGGCCGAGGAATTAACTAATTTCGCCGGGCGTTATTCCCTCGCACTATCGCCCCACTGCTGCATGGCCGCCCCTGACCCTGTGTTGGGCGGCAGCTCTGTTCAATGGCCTGCGGCCCAACCCAAGCCAGCGGATGCGGGCACGTTTCTGACTTAACCATTCAAGGGCACAGGCATGACAGTTGAGAAAATAGACACGCTTATCATTGGGGCTGGCCAGGCCGGCGTGGCCATGAGCGAACACCTGAGCAACCTTGATGTGCCGCACCTGGTGCTGGAGCGCAGCCGCATCGCCGAACGCTGGCGCAGCGAGCGCTGGGACTCGCTGGTGGCCAACGGCCCAGCCTGGCATGACCGTTTTCCTGGCCTGGAATTCGATAGCGCTGCCGACGCCTTTGTGCCGAAAGAACAGATAGCCGACTACTTCGTCACCTACGCCAAAAAGATCAACGCGCCGATCCGCACCGGCGTCGAGGTGTTGCAGGTGACGCGCAACACGGGCCGACCGGGCTTCACGGTGCAAACCTCGGCCGGCGTGATCGAGGCCAGCCGCGTGGTGGCCGCCACCGGGCCGTTCCAACGCCCGGTGATCCCGTCAATTGCGCCCAAGGATGAGGGCATCACCCAGCTGCACTCGGCCGCCTACCGCAATCCGCAGCAGTTGCCGGAAGGCGCGGTGCTGGTGGTCGGTGCGGGTTCGTCCGGAGTACAAATCGCCGATGAGCTGCAACGTGCCGGCCGGCAGGTGTACCTGTCAGTAGGCGCCCACGACCGGCCGCCGCGCAGCTATCGCAACCGCGACTTCTGCTGGTGGCTGGGCGTGCTAGGCGAGTGGGATGCGCAGGCGATGAAGCCGGGCACCGAGCATGTAACCATTGCCGTGAGCGGCGCCCATGGCGGCCATACCGTGGATTTTCGCGAGCTGGGCCAGCGCATCACCCTGGTCGGCATGACCCAGGCGTTCAACGCCGGCGTGGTGAGTTTCCAGGCGGATCTGGCCGCCAACATCGCTCGCGGTGACGAAAACTATCTAGCGTTGCTGGATGCCGCCGACGCCTATATCGAGCGCAATGGCCTCGACCTGCCGCCCGAGCCTGCCGCACGCACGATGCTGGCGGACCCGCAGTGCCTGAGCCAGCCGCTGCTGGAACTCGATCTGGCCAAAGCCGGGGTGAGCACGATCATCTGGGCCACCGGCTTTGCGGTGGATTACAGCTGGCTGCAGGTCGACGCCCTCGATGAACACGGCAAGCCACAGCATCAGCGCGGTGTATCTCGTGAACCTGGAGTGTATTTCGTTGGCCTGCCGTGGCTGTCGCGCCGCGGCTCAACCTTTATCTGGGGGGTCTGGCACGACGCCAAATACATCGCCGACCATATCGCCACCCAACGCAAATACTTCGCCTACCGCGATGGATCGCAACGCTAGGCGATCTGAGGCCTGCCCGAGAGGGCAGGCCTCAGGGCATATGCTCGGCGGCTGAATGTTTTGTTAACGAAGCAGAGCCATGTTGAACATCGATTGGCAAGTCTTAAGCCACAACAATTGCGGCGTGGCGGCATGGCTACGACTTTAAGGCTGGCCGTATTGGGACGGCCAGATGCTGATCAATCGCCGTATTGAAGCGCTGAACTATGGACGCAGGAACGCGCTTGGAAAACATCAAGAACATTGGCTCAGGCTGATGTTCTTCAATCGCCAGCAACTGCAACTGCGGCCCGTGTGCTTGCAGCTGGGCGTGCGCCACGCTGGCTTCAACCATATAGCCATCGATACGGTTGTTAAGGAGCAACTCCTGCAATTGCTGATTCACGCGCACATCAAGCAAGTGCGATTTAATCGCGGGATCCGCAATAATCGAACTCAAGGCATCACCGTAGTAATAGCCCTGAATGAGCCCCAGAATTTTCTCTCGTCCCGCGTCGTTTGGCGTAACCAGCCAGCGCCGCAGTGATACGGAGACAGCGGGCGAGTGGACCGCCGAAGTGCGCGCGACCATGAACATTTTCTCAGTCCGATAGCTGTGCGAAAAGCGCGCAAAAACCTCACGTTCAGGCGTACGACTGACGGCGTAGAGCAAGTCTAAATCGGCCTTTTCTACGTCTTTAAGTTGGCGTTTCCAAGGCATCTCAAGAAACGTCAACTGACACTCAGCCTTTTGCGCAAGCTCTCTCAGTAATTCATATTCCGGCCCCTGCAGCCGTCCATCTTGTTTGTAGAACAAGGGAAACCATTCTTCCCAGCCCACTTTGAGATGGCACTCGCGCTCTGTTGGCGCAGCTAAAAGCGATACCGAGAGTGCGCTCGTCAATATAAACAGGGCTAAGCGCAACATCGCGACCTCTAACCATTAAAACCAGTAGAAAAACGGCATGACGTGTTACTCACCCAACACGGCAAAGTTCGGCAGGCTGCCGACAGGTTGGTTGAAGTCGAACGGAATCGACTCCAGCGCCAGGCCGACATTGCGCTGCACCACGAAGTGCAGGTGCGCACCGGTGCTATTGCCGGTGTTGCCGGAGCGTGCGATCAGGCTGCCGAGCTCGGCGCGCTGGCCCACTTGCGCGGTGACCGAGCCGCGCATCAAGTGCAGGTACACACCCATGGTGCCGTCGTCATGGAGGATGCGCACATAGTTGCCGGACGGGTTGTTACCGCGCCCGCTCTGGTGGTTTTCAATGCTCACCACCATGCCCGCCCGCGCGGCGAGAATCGGCGTGCCTTCAGGCATGGCGATATCAATGGCGTAGCGGCCCTTGGGGGTGAAGTGGCTGTACTTGCCGTTGGCGCCCTGGGTCAGCTTGAACGGCCCGCCGCGCCAGGGCAGCGGATAGTCATAATCCTTGGGCAGCAGGCGCGGGTCGCCGAGGGCGGTGCGCAGCCTGGGTTTGTAGTGCATTGGCTGGGCCGGATCGAGTGGCGCCAGGGTGGCCAGGCGGATCTTGCTGCGTGGCGGCAGTACCCAGCGAATCGGCTTATCCGGCACGCCGCCGGCATTTTGCAGTTGCTCCAGACGCAGCTCAATCTCCACCGGGGCGTAGAGGTCATTGCGCACCAGCAGGGTCTCACCGGCGTCGTGCTTCTTGGTTTCCAGCTTCACCTGCTGCTGGATGCGCTCGACCATGCGGTCGCGAAACACGAACACCTGAGCACCAGCGGCGGCCTTGTCGGTATAGGTCACCACGCCATTGGCATCGGTGTATTTGTAGATGGTCAGGGCCGTGGCCTGGGTGGCCAGCAGCAACATGACGCAAACAGCTAGGAAACGCCCTGGCATAAATTCTCGGACTGCCTGCAGCGGGTTCAGGGATTGGCAAGACTAGCAGCGCCCGGCGCCAATCGCGAGCCAGCGCGCCCGGCCGTGTGCACCAGTCGGCATTGCCATGCCGACGGCTCAGGCGCCTGGAACGAAGTGCTTCTGCACCGTGCCACGGGCAATAAGGCGCGACAGGTAATCCATCTTCTGCGGATCGCGGTCAACGAAGCGGAAGGTCACTTGCAGCCATTCGCTGTCGGGTTTGGGCTCGAAGGCGGCGATAGCGTGCAGGTAGCCATTCAGGCGCGCCACTTCACCACCCTCGCCCTGTTCCAGATCGAGCACGGCGCTTTCCAGCACCTGGGGCAAGAGCTCGGTGCGCTTGACCAGCAGCAGAGCGTCTTTGAGGCTCAGGGCCTTGATCACGCAGGCAAGCATGCCGCCGGGCAGGCGCAACTGGCCCTGGCCACGGTTACCGCCTGCCGCAGGGGCGGCCTTACTGGCCGGTGCCGCCGGCTTGTTACCGGTCAAGGCGGCCAAGGAATCATTGCCAGGGCTCGGCGCTTTGGCCGCCGGGGCGACGTTAGTCGGTTTGCCGCCAGTCAACGCCGACAGCGAGTCGTTGGCAAAGGGGTTGCTGGCCGTGGTTTTGGTCGGGGCGCCAGCGGCCAGGGCTTGCAACTTGCCGGCCTTGCTCAGGGCCTTTTGCACCTTGCTGATTAACTGTTCGCTGGAAAACGGCTTGCCGATAAAATCGCTGACGCCGGCCTGGATCGCCTGCACGACGTTTTCCTTGTCGCCACGGCTGGTGACCATGACGAACGGCGTGGTTTTCAGCCGATCTTCGCTGCGGCACCAGCTGAGCAGCTCCAGGCCAGACAACTCGGGCATTTCCCAGTCGCAAAGAATCAGGTCGAAATCCTGCTTGCCCAGCATCTGCTGCGCCTTGCGACCGTTGACGGCTTCTTCGATATGGATGCCGGGAAAGTGATTGCGCGTCATCCACCACCAGCACACTGACTTTGCTCATTGACCACTCCCTTGCGAATGGCTGTAAGCATAGTCGCGGAGGTAGCGCCAACGCCAACGCAAAAACGCCGAAGGGGCTGCCGACGGACTTACCGTCGACAGCCCCTTCGGCTGACACGTGCTACTGGCGGTGAGCTTACTCCGCCGGTTTGCCCTGCACTTCTTCCTGCATACGCTTAAGGCCGAGGTGACGTACGTCGGTGCCGCGCACCAGGTAGATCACCAGTTCGGCGATGTTGCGTGCGTGGTCGCCGATACGCTCCAGGGAACGCAGTACCCAGATGATGCTCAGCACGCGAGTAATCGAGCGCGGATCTTCCATCATGTAGGTAACCAGCTCGCGCAAAGCCGTCTTGTATTCGCGGTCGATGGTCTTGTCGTACTGGGCCACCGACAGGGCCAGGTCGGCGTCAAAACGGGCGAAGGCGTCAAGCGCCTCCTGAACC
>NKIE01000114.1:0-387 GCA_002256055.1 Pseudomonas sp. PGPPP3
TGATCTGCTCGCATACCAGCGAGAACACCACCGCAACGATATAGGGCAGCAGATAGAACAACATGGTCCAGTCGGCGCGGTAGTGGGAGGCGGCAAACATCACCGCCACCAGGGACACCAGCAACCCCAGGTACAGCTGGCGGCGCGTCACCGTCACGCAATTCTGCGCGGCCTGCAGCATCAGCAACATGGCCAGCCCTGCACGGGGAAAACGCCACAGAGGGATAAACAGCACCACCGTCAGCAACAGGCCGACAACTAGCACCACCTTTTGCGCCTTCTTGCCGCCTGCGCTGACTTCACCCTGCTGGCGCCAGCCAATCCAGAGGGTAAAGACGAACAGCAGCGACCACAGCAGCGCCTCGAAACGAAAGGCGCCGTACTGGA
>NKIE01000114.1:444-8066 GCA_002256055.1 Pseudomonas sp. PGPPP3
ATTACAGATCGCGGCCAGGGTCAGCGCCGCGAACAGGCCCACATACACAGGGAAATAGGTCAGTGCCGGAGAGCGAGTCGCTTTCATGAGTTGAATAACCTCAGCAGGTCCGCGCCTGCCTTGATCTCCAGGCAAATGGCGCCCAGGTCCAGTAAACCGGCCATGGCTTCAGCCGTCGAATCATCGTAGGCGAGCGTGGTTTTACCGAAGGTTTTGCGCGCAAACACCATGGCCAGCACGTTGACGCCGGCCGCCCGCAACACCGCCACCGCCTTCAGGGTTTCCGCCAGGCGCGCCTTGGGTTCGCTGATAAACATCACCACGGTCTCGCCGCGCTGACAGTCCAGCGCCACCTTGTGCAATACCGCCGCATAAGGCGTCACCCCGTCCGCCGCCACCACCGCGCACTCATCCAGCAGTTGCTGATAATGCCCCTGCCCGGTGCCGGCCGGCTGATACAGCGGCGCCCGACCCTCACCGAAGAGACGCGTCGGAATATTATTGGCGCAGGCAAACTTGGCCATCGACGCGGCGATGCGCACGGCATATTCAAAGCTGGCCTGGCGGCCCTGGCCGACATTGGCATCGCGCGCCTGATCGAGAACCAGATACAGGCACGCCGAGGCCAGCGGCTCGAACTCCTTGATCATCAGCTGGTTCAGGCGCGCGGTGGTCGGCCAGTGCACATGGCGTGGATTGTCGCCGCGGCGGTACTCGCGCAGCCCGGAAAACTCGGCGCTGCCGGCGTGTTCCGGGAGCAGATAACTGCCCCGGTGAATCTGGCTGGGTGAACCGTGCAACGGCAGCTCGACAATGGGGAATACCGCCGGATAGATGGTCAGGCTCTGCTCACTGCCGGCACGCAACTGACGCGCCTCGGTCAACCCCAAGGGGAAACTGGAGGCCAGCCCCACCGGCCCCAGCTGATACAAACCGCGCTGCTCACAACCCAGCGCCACCTCGAAGCGCCGGCGGCTGCCGCCCGGCACATAGGCCAGCAAACCCAGCTTTTTCTCGCCCCGCGTGTTCGCCGCCTGGCCGGCCTCTAGAAACGGCAGATGGTCGACCAACTCGACCATAAAACGCGGCAACAGGCCGCGATTCTCTATCTCGACGGCAAAATGGATCGTCTCGCCCTCGGTGGCCCGCGACGGCCCTCGGCGGGAGACGGACAAGTGCCGCACCAGCCAACCGGGCAGTAATACGCCGGTCAGTACCGTCGCGCTAAGCAGCGCGGCGATGGCCCAAGGCAACGCCTGCAAGCGACTGATGGCGGCGATATAGGCCACCAAGGTTAGGCTGGACAAAATCAACAGGGTGGCGTGCCGCGCCCAAAAGGCGGACAGCGATGCAACAGGCGTGTCGGTCATGATGCTCTCAGCGTGTGCGTACAACCGCGGATTCGAATGGTTGAAGCAGAGCACTCAAACCGGCGGGAGCACCTGTTCCATGATCGACGCGAGAATCGCCCGCGCTGTCTGGCCCATGGCGGTGGCCTGCGGTCGTACGATCAGGCGGTGAGCCAGCACCGGCTCGGCCATCGCCTTGACCAGATCGGGGCTGACAAATTCACGTCCGCGCAGGTATGCCAGGCCCTGGGCGCCGCGCACCAGCGCCAGGGTGCCGCGAGTACTGGCGCCGAGCCGCAAGTCGGCATGGCTGCGCGTCGCTGCCGTGATGCTGGCCGCATAGCGCGCCACCTCGGGGCTGACGTGCACGGCCTTGACGGCCTCGCGCGCCACTAGCACCTCGGCTTCGGAAATCACCGGCTGGAGCAAATCAATTGGATGTTTCTGCGCCTGGGCCGCGAGAATGCGCAGCTCATCGTCCAGGCTCGGATAACCCACCGAAAGGCGCACGAAGAAGCGGTCAAGCTGAGCTTCCGGCAGGGTGTAAGTGCCGGCCATATCGATGGGGTTCTGGGTTGCCAGGACCATAAAGGTCTTAGGCAGGTCGTAGGTGATGCCATCCACGCTGACGCGGAACTCTTCCATGCACTCCAGCAGCGCCGACTGGGCGCGGGGCGTGGCCCGGTTGATCTCGTCCGCCAGCAACACGTGGGTGAAGACCGGCCCCGGACGGAACTCGAACTCGCTGGTTTTCTGGTTGAAAATCGGCACGCCGGTGATGTCCGACGGCAACAGATCCGGGGTGCACTGGATGCGCTTCATATCCACCGCAACCGAACGGGCCAGGGCTCGCGCCAGCATCGTCTTGCCGGTGCCGGGCACATCTTCCAGCAGCACATGGCCCCGGCACAGCAGCGCCACCACAGCCAGTTCGATCACCGCACGTTTACCGACGATGACGCGCTCGACGTTTTCGATCAGTCCCTGAATCTTTTGCATGGAAGCTCCGTTTTCCGTTTACCGCGATGAGGTCATAGCGAGGGGTCAAGCGCTGCAACCCGGCTCGCAGAATCGGCGCCAAGACTAACGGTTACACAAGGCACTTTCACGCCAAAAATCCTGCAGATGCAGGGAAAATATCGGATATGTGCTGCAATCAAACAACCCACTGAGCCTCCGCCTCCTGCTTAGCCTCACCGCCCTGCTCGCGGCCCCCACCGTTACGCCAAGAAATACCCAATCGGCGAACAGGATGTGCATATGGAAGCGCCCTGGAGAGCAACGTCCACAGCTTTCAGGAAGGCAGTTTCGTGCCCTATCTGGGCGGGCTCTACCGCCTGCCATAGCCAGCGCAGCGACTCCTGCCCAGCAACGCAGAAATTTGTCGTGGCCGCTAATCGCCTCGGCGTTAAGGCTCAGTTGCTCAGCCAGGACCGCAGCCACAAAGCCATCAACCAGGACCTGGGCGCCGATAACGCCTACACCCGTGAAGTTGAAAGCTTTATGGCGGAGCTCGACAGCCAAGTCGCCGTGCATTTGGGGATCCGTCCCTAACAGCAGGTTTATTTACTAACGCGCCAAGTACGTCGCACTCAGCCCTCAAGCAGACAAAAAACTGTCATTGAATGGTCGTCTTTACTCAGTAGCGTCAAGGTTCCGTCCATTGGTTTTGAGGAGCCGACCTTGATCACTCACAACGAAGACAGCGTACTGTTTGGCAGCGGTGATGAACTACCCAGCAACCACTCCAGCAACCCCCATATGAGTGAGTTGATCAGCGACCTCAACCGCCGCCAAGTCCTGGCTGGCGGTGTCACCTTGGGCGCCATGGCGTTTTTAGGCGTCAGCCTGCCGGGCACCAGCGAGGCCGCCGAACCAGCAGCCCAAGCCTTGGGCTTCCCCTTCTCTGCACGCTCACGCCTACCCTTCACCCCGGTGGCTGTTGGCCGTGGCGATACCATCAGCGTACCGGCAGGCTATAAGGCCACGCCGTTTATTCCCTGGGGGACGCCGATTACCGGCGGCTATCCAGCGTTTCTCGATGACGCCAGCAACAGCGCCCAAGACCAGGCCGAGCAGATTGGCATGCACCATGACGGCATGCACTTCTTCCCCATCGACGCCCAACGCGGTCATGGCCATAACAGTGAGCACGGCTTGCTGGTGCTCAACCACGAGTACATCGACGCGCCGCTGCTGCACCCCAACGGCCCAACCGTGGTGGCTGGCAAACGCAGCAGTGCCGACGAAGTGCGCAAGGAGATCAACGCCCACGGCGTCTCGGTGGTGGAAATCCGCCGTAATGTGCGCGGCGAATGGGAGGTGATGCCCAGCGCCCGCAACCGCCGCATAACCGCAGCCACACCGATGCAAATTCAGGGGCCGGCCCGTGGCCATGCCCTTATGCGCACCCGCCACAGCCCTGATGGCACGGCGGCGCGTGGCACCCAAAACAACTGCGCCAATGGCCATACACCCTGGGGCACCTACCTGACCTGTGAAGAAAACTGGGCAGGCTATTTCGCCAACCGCGACACCACGCTGCCCCGTGAACAAAAACGCTATGGCCTGCGCAGCACCAGCCGCTTCGGCTGGGACACCTTGCCAGGCGATGAGTTCGAGCGATTCGACGCCACCCGCAAGGCAGATAACGCCAGCGGCGACTACCGCAACGAGCCCAACCAGTTTGGCTGGATCGTCGAAATCGACCCCTTCAACCCCGACTCGGTGCCGGTCAAACACACCGCGCTGGGCCGCTTCGCCCACGAAGGCCTGGTGTTTGCCCCGGTGCGCTCCGGCAAGCGTGTGGTCTGCTACTCCGGCGACGATTCGCAGAACGAATACATCTACAAATACGTCAGCCGTGACAAATACCGCCCAGGTCGCAGCAATGGCCAATTGCTGGATAACGGAACCCTCTATGTCGGCCGTTTCAATGGCGACAACAGCGGCCAATGGTTGGCGCTGGACTTTAACGATCCAGCCTTCCAGGCCGCCTGCACGGCAGCTGGAGTAACCTTTGCCGACCAGGGCGATGTGCTGATCAACACCCGCCTGGCCGCCGACGTTGTCGGTGCGACCAAAATGGATCGCCCGGAATGGGGCGCGGCGCACCCCGACACCGGCGAGATCTACTTCACCCTGACCAACAACACCGCCCGCACCACAACCGATCCGGCCAACCCACGGCCAGCCAATGCCTATGGCCACATCATCCGCTGGCGCGAAGCCAGCCGTGATCACACCGGGCAAAGCTTCACCTGGAGCCTGTTTCTATTGGCCGGCCCGCAAACTGACAGCCGCAGTCCCAAAGGCCAGCCACTGGACGCCAGCAACATCCTCGCCAGCCCAGACGGCCTGTGGTTCGACCCCGAAGGACGGTTGTGGATTCAAACCGACATGAGTGGCAGCCAGTTGGCCAGCGGCCCATTCGGTAATAACCAGATGCTGGTGGCAGACCCGAAAACCGGCGAGATGAAGCGTTTTCTGGTCGGTCCGCTGGGTGCGGAAATCACCGGCATCACCGCCACCCCGGACATGCGCACGCTGTTTATCAACGTGCAGCACCCTGGTGAAGGCTCCACCGCCACCAACCTGCTCAGCACCTGGCCCGATGGCCCGGGTAAACGCCCACGCTCGGCCACGGTAATCATCAGTCGCGTGGACAAAAGGCGCCTGCTGTAACAGCGCCAGCAAAAATACCCAAGCATCACTCTGGATCAGCCATTTGGCTGACCCAGAGTGATGCTTGCGGCAGGCGCTTTCACTTCACGACCAAGCCATAACGGCTGAGCAAAGCGTTAAGTTTTCAGCCGCCAGTCATGTTCATAAAGCGCAGCACCTGCACGTCGTCGTTCGGACGGAAGTCGTGGCCCCAGGGTTTGCGAGCGATGGCGCCCAGCAGTGCATCGCGGATGCGCGCAGGCTCACCGGGATAACGGCGCAGGATGGCTTTCAAATCCAGCCCATGCTCGTTACCCAGGCACAGCAGCAGGCGGCCTTCGACGGTCAGGCGCACGCGGTTGCAACTGCCGCAGAAGTTATGGCTGTGGGGCGAAATAAAGCCGATGCGGGTGTTGTCCACGCCAGGAATGCGCCAGTAACGGGACGGCCCCTGGGTCGACTCGGCGGATTCGACCAAATCGTAGCGCTGCTCAATCAACGCACGCACCTCGGCACTGGAACAGAACGCCTCGGCGCGGCTGTGCTCGCTGATGGTGCCCAGCGGCATTTCTTCGATAAAACTGATGTCCAACTGGTTGGCCACGGCGTAGTCGACTAGGGCCGGCACTTCGCTGTCGTTGCGGCCTTTCATCACCACCACGTTCAGTTTGATGTGCTTGAAGCCCGCGTCCTGTGCGGCGGCGATGCCGGCCAGCACCTGATCCAGTTCGCCGGTGCGGGTGATGGCGTGGAATTTTTCCGCGTCCAGGCTATCCAGGCTGACGTTCAGGCGTTTGACCCCCGCCGTGCGCAATCCTTGGGCATAACGCTGCAGCTGCGACCCATTTGTGGTCAGTACCAGTTCACGCAGGCCCGGCAGGCTGGCGATGCGCTCGCACAGCCCGACGATGCCGTTGCGCACCAGTGGCTCGCCGCCGGTGAGGCGAATCTTCTTCACCCCCAGTTCAACAAACTGCTCGGCCAGCAGGTACAGCTCTTCCAGCCCCAGCACCTGCTGGCGCGGCAGAAAGGTCATGTCCTCGGCCATGCAATACACGCAGCGGAAGTCGCATCTATCCGTGACCGACATGCGTACGTAGTCGATCTCCCGGCCGAAGCCATCCTGCAACAAGCTGCCCATCCGCATTACTCCAGCGGGTTACTGCAACAACGGGGAGTCTGCCCCCGCCAACTGAATTCCTTGGATATCGGCAGCGCCGACCAGGGTTTGCAAATACTGCGCCACGGATTTTTGCCAAACCCGCTGATACAGCTCGCGACGAATATCCTGAGCCACCGCCTCGTAAGGCAGTTGCAAGCCTTCGATACGCTGATCGACGTACACCACATGGAAGCCATAACGGCTTTCCAACGGCTGACTGACCAGGCCCTGGGGCTGACGGAACAACTGACGCTCGAACTCCGGTACGGTCTGGCCTTTGCTCAACTGACCGAGCGCGCCGCCCTGCTCTTTCGACGGGCAGGCCGAATGGGCCAGGGCCAACTCGGTAAAACGCTGCGGGTCGGCCTGCAATTGCAGCAGCAAGGCATCGGCCTGTTCGCGCTTGCTGATCCGCGCCTCGATATCGTCCGGCGCGCACTCCAGCAGGATATGCCGGGCAGCCAGCAGCGGTGCGCTGACAAAACGCGGCAGGTTGCTGGCGTAAAAATGCTCGCAAACACTCTCGTCGGCTTCTGGCACCGGCACTTCCAACTCGATCAGGCTGCGAATCGCTGCCTCTTCCTGGCTCTCGCCAATCCCGGCTTCCACCTCGACGCTCAGCGCGCTACAGCGTTGCTGCAACAACTCGCGAATCACCAGCGCCTGGGCCGCGAGGAACATCGCCTCACTCTGCTCGGCTGCCGGGTGATATTGCAGCTCCAGGGCCATGGCCTCGGGCTCGATCAGCACGCCATTGACACGAATCCGCGGCCAATCCTGTTCGCTGCTGGCAATCAGCAACGGTTCGCCCTCGGCAGCAGGCGCCGGGTCGAACTCGACCACCGCACTGGCCGTTGCCTGCGGCAACTCATGGGCCAGCTCGGTTTCCAGCAACGGATTGGCCAGCGGCTTGTCACCACCGCAACCACCTGAGCCACCCGAGCCACCCGAGCCACCCGAGCCACCGTTAGTACCACCACATCCACATGCCATGACAACCTCCAATAGCTTGTATTTTCAGGTCCCGAAGGACCTGATTCCGGGGCTGGCGATTCAACGCAGCAGCCCGGGCGGTTTAGCCCTTCTGCCGCACGATCTGGTAGCGCCGGCCCAAGTACCACACCGGAGCACTGACGATGTGCACCAGGCGGGTGAAGGGGAACAGCACGAACAGGGTCAGGCCGAGGAACACGTGCAGCTTGTACACCAGGCCCACCGAGGCAATGGCTTCAGCGGCATGCACAGGCTGCAGGGTCACGGTGTATTGCGCCCAGTTGGCCAGTTGCACCATCACCGAACCGTCCATGTGCTGAGTCGAAGCGACGATGGTCAGCAGGCCGAGCACCAACTGCGCCAGCAACACCAGCAGGATGAGGATGTCCGAGGTGCTGGACGAGGCCCGCACGCGGTCATCGGTCAGCCGGCGCTTGACCAGCATCAGCAAGCCG
>NKIE01000115.1 GCA_002256055.1 Pseudomonas sp. PGPPP3
TAAGTAAGTGACCAGAAAAACCTAGCACGCCACAAAAATTTTGCCGCGCCACGGCGGCGGCAAAGAGGCCTCTACATCAGCCCTTTACTGACGTGATTAGTGCCATAAAGCCGCCGCCATACACTGTTGAGCCGCACTTTAGACGCAAGCAGACCACGCTCTTGTCTTGCCTGCGCAAACACCGTATAGACTGCAAGCAACAGCTTCTTTCTGGTTTCGCCCATGCAGCTATACCGCCTTGCTAGCCACCTGTGCCGCTCCATGACCCTCTCGCTGACCTGCCTGCTGGCCCAACCGCTACAGGCCGAGGAAACCCTGCGCATTCTCACCTGGCCGGGGTATGCCGACAGCGACTTGGTGCAGGAGTTTGCTGAGCGCTATTCAGTCAACGTACAAGTCAGCCTGATCAGTAGTGACGACAGCCTGCGCGAGAAGCTCAGCGTCAACCAGGGTGGCAACTACGATGTATTTGCCGCCAACACGGCGGAGATCAAACACTACATCGACCAGCAATTGGTGCAGCCATTGCAGGCCAGCGCCATCCCCAATACCAAACGTCAGCTCTGGCGCTTTCGTAACCTGCAGAGCATCCCCGGCATCACTCAGGGCACGACCACCTATGCCATCCCCTACACCTACGCAGAAATGGGCCTGATCTACGATCGCCAGCAGTTTTCCAGCCCGCCCGACTCCCTCGCGAGCCTCTGGGACCCGCGCTACCGGGGCAAGGTGCTGGCCTACGATGCAAGCAGCCACAACTATTCGGTCGCCCGCCTGCTGCAGGGTGATGCGCCGTTTCAGATTGCCGACAAGGACTTCCCTGCCGTCAGCGCCAAGCTCATCGAACTGCGCCGCAACGTGCTGACCTTCTACAGCCTGCCGGAAGAGTCGGTCAGCCTGTTTCGCGAGCACAAGATCGCCCTGCTATACGCCAACTATGGCCGCCAGCAGCTCAAGCTGCTGCAGAATGCCGGGGCCGATGTGGGTTATGTCATCCCCAAGGAAGGCGCCTTGGCCTGGCTCGACTGCTGGGCCATCAGCCGCGGAGCGAAGAACCCGCAACTGGCGCAAGACTGGATTAACTTCACCCTGGAGCCACGCATCAGCAAAGAGCTGAGCCGCCGCCAAGGCCTGGCCAATACCCTGGAAGCCCCGGAAGAAAGCAGTAACCTGGACAAAATTATCTGGCTTGAGCCGGTCGAGGACGCCGCCCGCCGCGCGAACCTCTGGACCCGCATCCGCTCCGGCGACAGCCTACCGGCACTGGATACGCCATGAATTTCACTATGCGCTTCAAGCTCGCCAGCCTGTTGGCCGTATTCGGCATCCTCATCAGCGGCCTGACGGGTTATTACTCCTACAGCAACAGCCGGACCATGCTCATCAATGCCGCCGAACGCGACCTGCTGACCGCCACTCAAGTGCTCGGCCGCAGCCTGCAAGCCAGCCTAGCCAGTGCCAGCCAGGATGTGCGCCTGCTCGCCAGCCTGCCGCAAACTCGCCAGCTCAGCGGCCAGTTGACGGCCAGCCCAGTTGCCCACGACGAATTGGCGGCGACCTTTGGCAGCCTGCTCAATGTCCACCCCGAATACCTGCAGATTCGTCTCATCGGCCTCGCCGAACACGGCAAGGAGCGCGTTCGCGTTGAGCGTGACGGCAAGAAGATAACCCGCGTTGAAGGCCTACAACTGCAAGAGAAAGCCCACTTCCCCTACGTGTTCAAAGCGCTGGACCTGAAGCCCGGCCAAGTACGCCTGTCACCCATCGTGATCAACCACGAACAAGGCGCCCACTCTGGCCTGGACAAGCCAACCCTGACCATTTCCGGCCCCAGCGATACCGGCAGCGCCAGCATCAGCGACCTGATCGTACTAAACATCGACCTCAACAAGCTGTTCAAACAACTCAAGGCCGATCTGCCCGCCCAGTACGAGGTGTACCTGAGCAACGAGGCGGGCGACATTCTTATTCACCCCGACAGCAGCCTGACCTTCGGTTTTGACCGCGGCCAACGCATCCTCCTGCAGAGCTATTTCGCCCCTGTCGGCAGCCTGCTGGACGGCAGCCGCACGACCGTGGTGACCACCAGCCTTGACCACGCCAACGCCGACCGTGAACTGATCAGCGCCTTTGTGCGCCTGCCGCTGGATGATGACGCCGGCGAACGCCAGGTAATTCTCGGCCTGTCCCAGCCCGCCGACTTTATCGTGCGCGATATCGGCACCCTGGGCTGGAGCATCGCTACGATCGTGGCCGTGCTCAGCCTACTCAGCCTGCTGCTTTCGACCCTCGCCGCCCGCGCCCTGACCCGCCCGCTGCACGACATGATGCATGCCATCCAGCGCTTCTCCAAAGACCGCACCGTAAGCCCGCTGCCATTGCGCCGCCGGGATGAGCTGGGCCAGTTGGCACGCAGCTTCCAGGAGATGCAGCAAGAGATTGTCGAGCACCTCAACCAGCTCAACGAGAGCCGCAACGCACTTGATCACCTGGCCCAGCACGACCCACTGACCGGTCTACCCAATCGGCGAATGTTCTTCGAACGCCTGCAACAGGCCATTGCCAACGCCCGACGTACCCACCAGCCGCTGGCGCTGCTGTTTATCGACCTGGATTACTTCAAGGAGATCAACGACAACCACGGCCACGCCCTCGGTGCCGAGGTGCTGAAAGCCGTCGCCCGCCTGCTCAGTTCGGCCACCCGCGAAGTGGATACAGTGGCACGCCTGGGCGGCGACGAGTTCGTCATCCTGTTTAACGTGCTGGAAGAACCCCAGGATATTCAGCGCGTCGTGCACAAGCTGCATGAGCGCTTTCAGAGCCCCCTGCGCATCGACGGGCTGGCCTTGAACGTTCGCGCCAGCATCGGTGTTAGCCGTTACCCGGAAGACGGCGACAGCGCCGAACGGCTGATGCAGCACGCCGACCGCGCCATGTACGCAGCCAAGAATGACGGCCGCAACACCTTCGCGTTCCACGACAGCAGCACCTCCCAGAGCGAATAAGCCCGCGCTAAACGACAACGCCCCGCAAAAGCGGGGCGTTGTCGGTGGAGCACACGACTTGCGGCTTAACGCGAGGCCTTGCGACGCATAGCCGCGGGGCTGAAGCCACCATCGCCAGGCGAGGGCTGAGCGAAGTCCACCGTACCGCGCTCTTCACTGTCCAAACCGAGCACGCTGTAGGTGCGCGACTGCAGGTCGTGATAGGTGTCCAGGGCGGTCCACACGGTCGGCAACTCGTAGTAGTTTTTCAGGAACGCCTGGGACACCCGCCACAGATCGCCACGGCCGTCGTACTGATCAACCACCGCTGCGCCCCAGCTGTCCTCGTCAAGAAACAGCACGCGCTTGGAGTAGACGTGGCGCATGCCCGGCTTCAGCGTGCCCTCGACCACCCACACCCGGTGCAGCTCGTAACGGGTGTAGTCGGGGTTGATATGGCCAGGGGTGAGCAGCTGATCATATTTGACCCCTGGCGCGCCCAGGCGGTAGTTGTTGTAAGGGATGTAGACCTCGCGCTTGCCCAGCAGCTTCCAGCTGTAGCGGTCCGGCGAGCCGTTGAACATGTCGGTGTCATCCACCGTACGCATACCGTCCACCGACTCCACCGGGGTGTCGTAAGCCACTGTTGGCGCCCGGCGCACACGGCGCTGGCCCGCGCTGTAGGCCCAGGCCTGGCGCGGTTCCTTGACCTGATCAAGGGTCTCGTGCACCAGCACCCCGCCACCGGCCAGGCGTGCCGGCGCGGTGTTGAAGGCCATGTAGTTGAACAGCGTGTTGTTCAGCCCGGCGTAGCTACCCTTGGGCTCGTAGAAGTTGAACAGCGCCTCGTCGCGCGAGGTCACCACTGACTTGTTGCCGTTGCTCTGCACGCCCGCTTCGCTGGAGCGGCGCACCAGGTAAGTACCGCGGTAGCGGGCGATATGGTTCCACAGGGCCTCGACACCACTCTGCGGCAGCGGAAATGGCGTGCCGCCGTAGGCATCACTGAAGCCATTGCCGCCATCCAGCAGCTTGGCACTGGTGGCGTTGGCGAAGGTGTTGTCATACACCCATTGCGGCGCCGCCCCACTGCGATGGCTAGGGTAGACCGGCATGCGGAAGCTGTCCGGGTAGGTGTTGATCAGAGCAATCTGACCTGCCGTCAGGTTGGCCTGGTACTGGGCCAGGTTGGCCTTGCTGATGGTGAACAGCGGTTTTTCTGCCGCGAATGGATCGGCGTGGTGACTGCCGGGGCCTTGATAGCCGGCCGGGGCCTTGGTCAGGCCGCCGCTCCAGACGGGAATGCTACCGGCAGCGTTGCCGGCTTTTTCCGCGCCCAGCGGGGTGAGTTGGTTTTTCAGGGCGCTGGCCTGTTCGGCCGATACCGCGGCCAGGCTGTTGCCGGCACTCAGGCCGAGGGCGATAGCCGCCACCAGCAGGGAAAGAGTCTTGGTCATAGGGTCAATCTCCATAAACGAAATGCCCCGGCCGGCCTGCGCCGACGGGGCCAGGGCATCAGAACGCGTACTTGCCGCTCAGCGACACGAAGTCGCGGTCGTACAGACTGTTGATACCCCGATAGTCGGTGTAGGCCAGCCCCACTTCGACGCTGTTCAGGTAGCTGGCGTCCATCCCCAGGGTGTAAGCCTTGCTGCCTTCACTGAAGTTGCCGGTGAGGTCGGAGTTGCCCTGAAAGTCATTCTGGTAGGCCACGTAGGGCGACAACTTGACGCCGGCATACACGTCATTCCAACTGCCTCCCAGCATCACCGTGCCGCCGTAGCTGTCGGCGGTGATCTGGTTTCCACTGGCGTTATCGCCGACGTAAGCCTTGTCGCGGCTGCTCACCAGCTTGCGCTGCTGATATTCAGTACCGTTGAATCCGGTATAGGTCAGGCTGTCGCCACGGATATGCTGGGACGCTAGCTCGGCGACACCGAACAACGAGTCGAAGCTGAGCATCGGACCGAAGTTGTAGATGGTCGAGATTGAGGTGTTGAACATCTCTACCCGACGGTAGTTCTCGAACAAGCCACTGCGACACAGCTGTTTGCCTGACACCTGAGCGCACGCCTGATCGCCGGGCACACTGGCGTCGTAGAGATCGGTGGTGCCATTCACGCCCTGACCCAGAATGTCACCCAACAGGTCATCGGTGGCGGCAATGCTGATCGGCGCATTGGGCCGGTAAGACACCTCACCGGAGACCGAGGCATCGCCGGCCGTGGTGTTGAAGCTCAGGCCGTACATCTGAATGTCTTCCACATAGTCACGACGGGCCATGGCGTTGCTAGCGGTGTCCAGCGTCGCAACAGCAGGAGCAAACATCCCAAATGGGCCTAAAGCCCCCACCAAGGTGGTCAAGTCGACACCTTGATAGCCATTAAGATCAATGGCTACAGTCGGCTCCTTGGCGTGATAGTTGACGAAGTAAAAACCAAACTCAGTGGAGTTCAACTCCTCGGCAATGTAATGAAAGGCCGCGCCCCACTGGCCGCTGTCACGCGCTTCAACGTCGTCCCCGATATTGGCCACTTTGAAGGTGCCATTAGCACTCGGCAGATAAGCATTGGCACCCGATGGGCCATTGCCAACCAAGCCACCGAGGGCCGCTCCTTGGTACAACGGAGTAAGCGCAGCCAGGTCTGACTCAATGGCATAAGCCGTATTCCCTCCCGGCCCAAACAAGTCAGTGGTCGAGTAATAGCTGCCCACCGCATCCAGGGTGGTTTCCTTCCAGTTCCACTGGTAGTAGGCATCCATCGACAGGTTGTCGGTGAGGCCAAGGTTGAAGCTCAGTGCCTGCAGAGGCACCAGTACTTCTTTCAGCTCAGAACCGGGGATGTGGAACTTGGCCGCGTCCAGCGGGTTGCTGGTGTTGATACCCCCGCGATAGAACACGCCCTCGCCCCAGTTGAACACCTGATTACCGGCGCGGGCGCTTAACGGGCGGTCGAACACATCCCAGTTACCGAACACATAGGCATCGAGGATTTCCGCATTGCTGGCCGCATCGCGGGTGTCCTGGGTGAATTGGTTGTCGTTGGGATAAGTCTGACTGGGCCGCTCCACACCACCGGTGGTGCTGTAGTAGTCGTTGTGCTTGTCCTTGATCTGCGTGTCATAGGCCGCCGTGCCGCGCACGAAGGCACCGTAGTTCTGGTAGTTGAGCAGCAGCTCCGAGGTGGCCTTGAACACCTCCGAGACCTGACCGGTATCGAAGTTACGGTTGCCATCATCGGTGTTGATATCGGAGACATCGTCCCGGCCACTGACGCGCCAGACGCTGCCTCCATCAGGCTGACTTCGACGGCCTGGGCGGAGCCGGCCACCAGCAACGCCAGGACGCCAAGGGTGGCGCCGGCCTGCAGGGGGCGGCCAAGCAAGGGATTGTTGCGCACAAGGAAGTTCATTCGCGGTGTACCTCTCATAACGGCCAAGATCATTGGTCGACGCGGGCGGCCGACCTAATTGTTGTTGTCTCTCGGCTGCTGATGGCATGGTGGCGTTCGCCTGAACAATCCCCCCGACCACTCGCAGATACAGCAGGCTGACCTTACGCTCACGGGACAACCCAAAGGTCACACCGAAAGAATCGCTCGCCGCAAAAATGGTACGAGCGTGCAAAGACAGTAACTGATTGTTACGAACCTTACCGTTAACGTCAACCTCGATTTTTAGTGCCCAGTCCCCGGCATTTTCTGCAGGCGATAAAACGCCAAACGCCAGCTCGAGGGCTGGCGTTTGGCGACTTCAGGCTGTTTTAGCGCGGTACGGCGGGTGGGCGCTTAGGACCCTTTTTGCCCAGGCCTTTCTTCGCATCGCTGCGCTCCTTGGCCGCAGCTTTGTTACGCGCCAGCGCGGCGGCCTTGGCCTCCTCGCGCTTGTCCCAGGGATTGCCACCATCGCTGGCACGCGGTGGCAAGCCGGTGTGCTGAGTCAGGATGCGCGTAGTGGTTTCCTTGGCAACCTTGTGACTGCCAGCCGGCGTGGAGTTCTTGCGGCGCGCGCTTTGATAGCCTTCAGTGGCCGGCTGATGCAGCGGAATCAGCTGGTTTTTCCCTGGGCCAATCAGGTCGGCACGGCCCATGCGAATCAGCGCCTCACGCAACATCGGCCAGCCTTTCGGGTCGTGATAGCGCAGGAAGGCCTTGTGCAGCCGACGCTGCGCCTCGCTCTTGACGATCGCCACGCCGTCGCTCTTGTAGGTCACCTTGCGCAGCGGGTTCTTGCCCGAGTGGTACATGGCCGTAGCGGTGGCCATCGGCGACGGGTAGAACGCCTGCACCTGATCCGCCCGGAAGCCGCTGCTCTTGAGCCACAGGGCGAGGTTCATCATGTCCTCGTCGCTGGTGCCGGGGTGGGCAGCGATAAAGTACGGAATCAGGTACTGCTCCTTACCCGCTTCCTTGCTGTACTTCTCGAACATGCGCTTGAACTTGTCGTAGCTGCCGATGCCCGGCTTCATCATCTTGGTCAGCGGGCCTTCTTCGGTGTGCTCCGGAGCGATCTTCAGGTAGCCACCAACGTGGTGGGTGACCAGCTCCTTGACGTACTCCGGCGACTCCACGGCGAGGTCGTAGCGCAGGCCGGAGGCGATCAGAATCTTCTTCACCCCAGGCAACGCACGGGCGCTGCGGTACAGCTGAATCAGTGCCGAGTGGTCGGTATTGAGGTTCTCGCAAATGCCCGGAAACACGCAGGACGGCTTACGGCAGGCGGACTCGATTTCCGGGCTCTTGCAGGCGATGCGGTACATGTTGGCGGTCGGCCCGCCGAGGTCGGAAATGACGCCGGTGAACCCTGGCACCTTGTCGCGGATCTCTTCGATCTCGCGAATAATCGACTCTTGCGAGCGGTTCTGGATGATCCGCCCCTCGTGCTCGGTGATCGAGCAGAAGGTGCAGCCACCAAAGCAGCCGCGCATGATGTTCACCGAGAAACGGATCATGTCGTAGGCCGGAATCTTTTCCTTGCCGTACGCCGGGTGCGGGATGCGCGCATAGGGCATGCCGAACACATAGTCCATCTCTTCGGTGGTCATCGGGATGGGTGGCGGGTTGAACCACAC
>NKIE01000116.1 GCA_002256055.1 Pseudomonas sp. PGPPP3
GCGCGCACAGCAGCACCACGCTTTTACCCTGGCGTTCCAGGGGCTCCAGCAGGGCTTCCAGGGCCGGGCTGCACAGACCCAGTTCTTCCACCAGGCGATGGTTGCCGAGCTGGTACAACTGGCCGTCGAGCAGGCCGCAGACACCTCGGCCGGGCAGGGCAGTGAAGTTGTCCACCGCCAGCAGAGTCACGCCTTGCTGCTCGGCCAGACGGGCAATGGCCTGGGACACCGGATGGTCGGAGCGCTGGGCCAGACTGGCAGCCAGTTGCGCCGGGTCGCACGCGTCGCTGTGCAGCGCCAGGTAGTCGGTTTGCACCGGGCGGCCGTGGGTCACCGGGGTGGAAATCACCAGCGCACAGGGGCAGGCGATCACCAGCAGCACCAGGGCGCGGTAGGCCCACTCCAGCCAGGCGCCGCCGAGCAGCAGGGGCGGCAGTAGCGCGACGGCTACGGCCAGAGCAAACACCGTCGGGGTATAGATGCGCGAGAACTGGTCGACGAAGCGCTGGGTCGGCGCCCGCGTGCCCTGGGCCTGCTCCACCGCATGGATGATGCGCGCCAGGGTGCTGTTGTCCGCCGCCGCGCTGACCTGATAGTGCAACTCGCCACCCTGGTTGATGGTGCCGGCAAACAGCGGGTCGCCGGCAGCTTTGTCCACTGGCAGGCTCTCGCCGGTAATGGGGGCCTGGTTGACCGTGGACTGCCCGGCGCTGACCACGCCGTCCAGGCCAATGCGCTCGCCTGGACGCACGCGCACCTGGGCGCCAATCGCCACCTGGCTGGTTGGTACGCTCTGCCAGCTGCCGTCGGCCTGTTGCACTGTGGCCTGTTCCGGGGTCAGTGCCAGCAGGCCGTGAATTGCCTGGCGGGCGCGGTCAAGGGACTTGGCCTCGATCAACTCGGCGAGGCTGAAGAGCACCATCACCATCGCCGCTTCCGGCCACTGGCCGATCAGCACGGCGCCAGTGACGGCAATGCTCATCAGCGCATTGATATTCAGGTTGCGGTTTTTCAGCGCCACCCAGCCTTTCTTATAGGTGCTGAGGCCGGAGAGCAGAATCGCCAGCAGGGCCGCGCCGGCCACGGCCCATTCAGGCGCCAGAGCGCTGAAGTGCAGCAGTTCGGCCGCCAGCGCCGCCACACCGGCCAGGGCCAGCGGCCACCAGGGCTTGGCGGGCGCCGCGGCAGCGGCGGCAGGCTGGTCAGCATCCAGAGGCTGGGCGCTGAAACCCAGTTCGTTGATTGCGGCGATGATCGCCTGCTCGTCGGGCAGTTCATGCCAGACGCCGAGCACCCGGTTCAGCAAGTTGAACTCCAGTTCATGCACGCCGGCCAGTTTGCCCAGGCGTGCCTCGATCAGGCCCTGCTCGGTGGGGCAGTCCATCTGCTCGATGCGCAAGCGGCTCAGGCGGGCGCCGGCGGGGCGCGGCGTGCTGGCGTTGCTGTCGTTGTTGGGTGCCGGAGTGACCGGGTTGGGGTGCTGATGGTCGCAACAGTGACTCATGGGATGCTCCTCGGTAAGCCGTGTTGCACAGTCAACACCCTGCAGCCACTATAGGGTCAAGCACCCTGTTGGAGGCAATCATGAAGATCGGTGAACTGGCCACCCTGGCCGACTGCCCGGTACAGACCATCCGCTATTACGAGCGTGAGGGCCTGCTGCCGCCGCCGGCGCGCAGCGACGGTAATTACCGGCTGTACAGCCCTGAGCATAGCGAGCGGCTGACCTTTATCCGCAACTGCCGCAGCCTGGACATGACCCTCAACGAGATCCGCAGCCTGCTCAACTTGCGCGACCGCCCGCAAGACGACTGCGCCAGCGTCAACCAGCTGATCGACGCACATATCCAGCATGTGCAGGCGCGAGTCGCCAGCCTGCAAGCCCTGCAGGAGCAGTTGCTGGAGTTGCGCCAACGTTGTGCGGCGGCCCAGGAGGTCGAGCACTGCCCGATTTTGCAGCAGTTGAATGTCAGTGGCGGCGTCGGTGCGCTGGTGGACGACGATTCCCATGTCGGGCGTAGCCACAGCCATTAAGCCGCGTGGCGGCTGGTTAGTGCGGGCAAATACCCAGGGTGGTCAGCTCTTCCAGGGGCACCTGCGGTTGCAGGCTCAGGCAATAGGTACTGGCCTGCGGAGCGGCGGGTGCGCTGGGCGCCTGAGTTGTGGAGGCGGATGAACCCACCGCGTTTTGCAGGTGGAGCAGGGCCTGGCGGTCGCCGCGTTGTACGCGCACATGGTCGCGGTACACCGCTTGCAGGCTGATGCCCTCGGCGATCAGCTCGCCGGGGCGCACGGCCAGGGGCGCGGCGCCGGCGATGCTGATCAGGGCCATGGACTTGCTGCTCTGGCTGCTCTGGAAGGCCCCGCTCAATTGCCAGTCCCGCAAACCTTGCAAGGGCTTGGCTGCCGGCAGGTTGAACGCCGGCACGTGCCAAGCCGCCGCATCCAGATGCAGTTCCACCGCGCTGGCCGGCAGGCTGCTGAGCAGCCCCCAAGCCAGTGCGATGGCACGCCAGCCGTTAGGGGGCAGCATTGGCCTGATTCAGGCGCACGATCTGCGCCAAATTGCGCCGGCTGACCAGTGGCAGTAGCAGGTTGTCGGGGTTTACGCTCAGCCCGGTCCACCGCTGGTTGCCGCCACCATGGCAGTTGTACATCGACACTTGGCCGGTGCCGTCGCTCATCGAACTGGTGTTTAGATCCATGCACTTGCTGCCCTGTTTGAGCGCCAGGGGCTGGCTGAGGTCGAAGTTCTGCCCGCCATTGGCCAAGTCGCAGGGGCTCAGGCGCAGGCCGCCGGAGTTGGTCAGGCACAGGGTTGGGTCGGCGCCGCTGTGCACTGCACCGCGGGCATCGATAATCCAGGTTTCGCTGACCGCACCGCTGCAACTCGCTGCCGGTAAGACCTGCAACTCGCTGCCGGCAGCGTTCAGGCAGTTTGTGCCGTTTTTGATTGCCACGGCAGTTGGCAGCAGCGGATTGCTGTTGAGGTTGAGGGTCACGAGCAACTGGCGCAGGGCCGCATCGGCGGCCGGGTTGCCCTGTTCCAGTTGCGGGCGGTAGACGTTGATCCAGCGGTTCAGGCGCAAGGCCCGTTGCTGCTGGTCCTGATAACGATCGAAGACCGCTCGCGCCTCGGCCGAGAGCCCGTCGGGGTTGTTGCTGTAGCTGTCATACAGTATCTGCGCGTTACCGCTGAGTACCGGCACCGGCTTGCTGGCCAGGGCCACTAAGGCGGCGTCCAGCTCGGGCAGTTCGACGCTGCGCAGGGCGCTGTAGCCTGCTTCTTTACCGACCACCACCGGTGCCGGCATCGGCGGCAGATTTTGCGGCAAGGCCAGGCTGGCCAGTTCGGTGGCGGTGGCCTCTTCCGGGGCTTGGCAGAACAGCTTGGCTTGAGTCGGCTGCAGGTCTTCGGCCAACTGAATATGCAGCTTGTTAGCGACGCTGCCTAGTCGCCGGCCGGCCACGGCGATGCGCTGCTGGCTGCCGTTGGCGTAGTCGACGCTCAGCCAGCATTGCCGCGCGGTGGGGTTGGCCACCGGCTCCGGCAGATTGAACACGTTGCCCCAGTTGCTGCGCAGGGCGGGGTAGAGCACCGCGCTGCCGGTTTCCGGCACATAGCCGCCAAGAATGGTAAACACCGGCACGCCGATGCGCTGCGGTTTGGCGAAGGTTTTCGCGCCGTTATAGAACAGGTTGTTATCGTTTTGCACCGGCGGTGTCAGCTCCTCCATCTGCCGGGTATTGGTGTTCCATTTCAGGTAGCCGGTGCTCGAGGTACTGCTCGGGATGGCGCGGTCCAGGCGCGGCTGGATGCCGGTCTTGGCGCTGTAGCCGGTGTAGTGGGTGTAGCGCGACAGCTTGCTGGCAAAGCTGCCGCCAGCCATGGCATCCGGGGCATAGCTGTACAGGTCGAGGAACTGATGGCTCCACTCGCCCTGCTGGTTGGCGGTGACGGCGGCCGTCCAGTGCACATTGGCACGCATCCGCTTGCGGTGGCCGATAAAGCCCCAGCCGCTGTCGGCGTGGTGGTTGGACCAGAAGTGGCTCTTCGGTGGCAGGTTGCTGCCTGGGTAGTGGCCCAGGCCGAAGTGGTGGCCGATCTCATGGCTGAACTCATTGCCCTGGCTACTACAGCATTGCTGTAACGCCCGGCGGTGTGGTGGGCGACCACGCTCTGGAACAGTTGCGGCTGGCTCTGCGAAGCCATGCTTGAACTGGTGACCCCATAGTTGGCCAGGTTGATGCCGACGCTGATGGTCGACTTGCCGGTGTTCTCGCGCATGTCGCCGGCGTACACGCCGCCTTCGGCCGGGCTGAAGGTCGGCTCGACGGGGTTGTGGCTGGCGCCGTCGACGTCGTAAATCGCCCCGCTAGCGACCATCACTCGCGTGAAGCTAACGTCTTCGTACTGCGCGGAGGTGATGCGTGCCACCGGAATGGTCTGGAAGTAGTCGGTGACGGCCCTGGTCGGTTGCAGGCTGAACCAGTGGCTGCCGCTTTGTGGCGCGGGCACTAGGAAGCCGGCGCGAATGGTGTGCAGCACCAGTTCGGCAGGCGCGGCAAACTCAATGCCCTCGGCCGCCAACTGGCCATTGCGGCCTTGGTCATCAGTCAGGCTCCGGCTCAGGCCGGGCTTGACCCAGTCCCACGGCAACACCACCGACCAGGCGCGACGCGAGTAGGTCAGGTCTGGGCGGCCATCGGTGTTGGAGTAATCGGAGCGGAACAGTTCGTTGGGCGAGCGCAGCGTCAGGGCTGGCAGCGGCTGGCCATTCAGCGTGGCGTTCAGGGTTAGTTGCTGCAGCTTGCCCAGACTCGGCTCTGGGGTGATCAGCAGCAGCGCCTCGCGCTCGCTGGTCAGGGTCGGCATATTCTTCGCCGCGTTGCCGGCCGGGTCGACCGAATGGCTTTGCACGAACTGCACCATGGCCGGCAGGTTGCCCGTCAGGTCATGGCGCACCGGACGCGGCTGGCCTGCGCCGTCGATGTCGTAGAAGGCCACGGCATTCACTTCGTCATCGGTGACGCCCGTGGGCTCGGCAAAGGTGGGGGCGGGCGGGTTCACCGGCGGCGTTACCTCAACGTCCGGAGCGGTGCCGTGGTCGCCGTCGGGATCGACGGGCTTGCCGCCGGTCTGATCATTGTCGTTGTCATCTTCTGTCGGCGGTACGGGCGGAACCGGGGTGACTACGGGTGGCGTGACGCTGGGGCTTTTGTCGCCGCCACCCCCGCCGCCACCTTTGGGCAGGCAGCCGCCGAGCAGCAGGGAGGCGAGGCAAATTACGATCAGACGAGACATAGGGCACTATCGCTTAAGTAAAAGACTGTTTTTTGTTGTTGCGCCGCCGGGCGCTGCCTGTTGCTAGAGCGTTACGACCTTGCTGAGCCGTTGTGGTAGTTCGCTCGGCAAGCTGCGCAAGACCCGATCCGCCAGTACGCGGTCCGGGTAGTTGCCGTAAAGCACGCGGAACCAGGGTTGGCCGTCACGCTGTTCGCGTGCAAGGCGTAGGGGCTCACGTGGGTGCCGCTTGAGCAGGGCCAGCATGTAGGCTTCGCCGGTGCCGCTGATCAGCTCAATGGCGTAGCGCTTGGTCGGCGCGCTCGGCGCTGCAGCGCTGGCCTTGGCCAGTACAGGCTGTGCTGGTGCTGGTGCTGGTGCTGGTGCTGGTGCTGGTGCTGGTGGGGTGTGGCTCAGGCTCTCGCCGCCACGACCGTTACCGAGGGCGGCCGGGTCTACGACTTTGGGTTTTTCCAGCAGGGTGCGCGGCGGTGCCGCGTAGGGCTGGGCAACTGGCACCGGAGCCGTCGGGGCGGCCGGGCGCAGGTCTACGGCGGCACCGGCTGGCGCGGCGGGTTCAAACAGCTGTTGCGGGTTATTCGGCAGCAGGCTGGCCTGGTCGAGCACGCGGATGCCCTGGTATTTCTCCTGGCTCAGATTGGCCAGCCCGGCGGCATCGCGAACCACGCTGGGGCGCAGGAACACCATCAGGTTACGTTTGACCTTGACGTCCTTGCTAGAGCGGAACAGGCCGCCGAGCAGCGGCAGGTCGCCGAGCAGCGGCACCTTGCTGTCGCTGCGGGTGACGTCGTCCTGAATCAGGCCGCCGAGGACGATGACCTGGCCGTTGTCGGCGAGGATGGTGCTTTTGATCGAGCGCTTGTTGGTCACCAGATCGACCGCTTGCGCGCTGGGCGCCAGGGAAGAGATTTCCTGCTCGATCTCTAGGCGCAGGGTGGCGCCTTCGTTGATGTGCGGGGTGACCTTGAGGCTGACGCCGATGTCCTGGCGCTCGATGGTGGTGAACGGGTTGTTGGCCCCGGCCGCGTCGGTGGTGTAGGAGCCGGTCTGGAAGGGCACGTTCTGGCCGACGAGAATTTCCGCCTTCTGGTTATCCAGGGTCAGCAGGCTCGGGGTGGACAGCAGGTTGCTGTTGCCGGTGGCCGAGAGCGCGGTGATCAGTGCGCCGAAATTGTCGTTGCCAACACCGACGATGGCGCCGTCTGGTAGCCCGCCAGGTGGCGGTGTGCCGCTTTGGATAGCCCCTAACAGGGTGCCCACCGACAGCCCGGTGTTGCTGAAGTTGACCCCGCCCAGCCCGCTCTTGCCGTCGCGGCCATCGATGGCCCACTGCACGCCGAGGGCGTCGCTGATGTCGCCGGACATCTCGACGATGGCGGCTTCAACCAGCACCTGGGCGCGCGGCACGTCGAGCTGGCGGACGATGTCTTCAAGCAGGCTGACGGTGGTCGGCTCGGCCAGCAGCACCAGGGCGTTGAGGTCTTCGTCGGCGCGGATCAACAGCGGTTGGCCGCCGGTGTCGCCGCCCGCGGGCTTGAGCCCGGCACTGATTTCCCCGAGGGTTGCCGCCAGGCGCTTGGCATCGCCATGGCGCAGACGAATCACCCGGGTATTGGCCGAGCGACTGGTTGGCGTGTCCAGCGATTGCGCGAGTTTTAGCAGGCGCGCACGGGCCTGGGGCGTGCCGAGGAAGATCAGGCGGTTGCTGCGGCTGTCGGCCAGCACCTGGGTGTTGCTGGTGCCGCTGCCCTGGCTCTGCTTGAGGCTGGCCTGCAGTGCTTGCACGGCGTCCTGCACCCAGCCGTGGCGCATGTCGTAGACGCTGTAGTCGCTGTCGCTGGCGCGGTCGAGTTGGTTGATCAGGTCTTGTACGCGTTCGATGTTGGCGCGCCGGTCGCTGATGATCAGGGCGTTGGAAGAGGCCACCGCCGCCAAGTGAGCGTACTGCGGCAGCAGCGGGCGAATCAGTGGGATCAGCTCGCTGACTGGGGTTTGCTGCACCTGCAACAGGCGCGTTTCCAAGGCGTCGGGGCCGGTCAGGTTGGCGTTGTCGCTGTTCTCCGTCTTGGCCTCGGCATTCGGCACGATGCGCGCCTGATCGCCTTCGGTGAGCACCGAGTAGCCGTGGGTGGCCATTACCGAGAGGAACAGCTGATAGACCTCGGTAAGGTTCAGCGGTGCCTGGGAGATGACGCTGACCTGGCCCTTGATGCGCGGGTCGAGAATCAGGGTCTGGCCGCTGATGTTGGCGATTTGCTCGACGAAGTCGTTGATGTCGGCATCACGCATGTTGATGGTCCAGCGCTCTTCAGCCTGTTCGGCGCTGGCCGCCGTGGGCAGGCCGAGCAAGGCCAGGCACAGCGCGATTGCACGCAGTGTCATCGCGCTATTCATGGGTAGCCCGCCGTGCTCAGTGCCTGGGGTGGCGTGCGGTATAGGCCAAGTCGCTGGCGCTGGCCGTTTACGTCCAACTCCACCTGGCGGGCCTGGATGCTCAGCAGGCGAACGCCCGGCTGGATCAGGGCGCCGACCTGCAGGCGGCGGGCCGGTTGCCCGGCGCGGGCGATCAGGGCGCTGGACTGCTCTGCCGGCTGGCGCAGAAAGCAGGCCTGCAGGCGCAGAGCGAGGCTTGCGTTGCGCAGCGGTGCGCTGGCGGGCTGGCCGAACAGGGCGAGG
>NKIE01000117.1 GCA_002256055.1 Pseudomonas sp. PGPPP3
AAACCGGTCAAGGCGTAGCAACCCAGGGTGGGTTGGTCGCGTAGCGGCGTAACCCACCATGAAGGACCAACGCCCACAAAAAAGCCCGCATCCATGGATGCGGGCTTTTTTGTTTTAGCGCGCTGCCTTAGGGGCAGCGGCCAAGGGCTTAGGCGGCGAAGTTTTTCGCTACGAAGTCCCAGTTCACCAGATTCCAGAACGCTTCTACGTACTTCGGACGCATGTTGCGGTAGTCGATGTAGTAGGCGTGTTCCCAGACGTCGCAGGTCAGCAGCGGGGTGTCGCCGCTGGTCAGCGGGCAGCCTGCGCCGATGGTGCTGGCCAGGGCCAGGGAGCCGTCAGCTTTCTTTACCAGCCAGCCCCAGCCGGAGCCGAAGGTGCCGATGGAGGTCTTGCTGAACTCTTCCTTGAACTTGTCGAACGAGCCGAAGGCTGCGTTGATGGCATCGGCCAGCGCGCCAGTCGGTTGGCCGCCGGCGTTAGGGGCCAGGCAGTTCCAGTAGAAGGTGTGGTTCCAGATCTGTGCGGCGTTGTTGAAGATGCCGCCGGTCGAGGTCTTGATGACTTCTTCCAGGCTCTTGCCTTCGAACTCGGTGCCCGGCACCAGGTTGTTCAGGTTAACCACGTAAGCGTTGTGGTGCTTGTCGTGGTGGAATTCCAAGGTCTCGGCGGACAGGTGCGGCTCGAGGGCGTTCTTCTCGTAGGGCAGCGGCGGCAATTCGAAAGCCATGGTTTATCTCCATTTATCAGGTCAGGGCATCAGGTCAGGGCTCGCGCGGCAAGCGCGCGACCGGTTCACGGGCCGGTCGACGGCTCGGAGCTTAGGGCTCGGCGCGCCGCGAACCCCGGATCATAGCACCCGAGCCCGGTGCTATCCACGCAGCAACTGTGTGGAAAAGCCCGGCCAGAGCTGTCGACGGTTAGTTGGGCAGGAGCAACTGCGCTGCGACGGTAAACATCATGGCGGCGACCAATAGATCCAGCAGGCGCCAGGTGGTCGGTCGTGCCAACCAAGGCGCAAGCCATGCAGCGCCCAGGGCTAGGGTGAAAAACCACATCAATGACGCACTGGCTGCCCCTAACGCGTAGGCGCCTGGTACTGCCTGCTGGGCCCCGAGTGAGCCGATCAGCAGCACGGTGTCCAGATACACATGGGGGTTGAGCAGGGTCACGGCCAGGGCGCTGAGCAGCACCGCGCGGCGTGAGCGTGGGCCGCTGTCTTGCTCCTGGCCGAGGCTTTGCGGGCGCACGGCGCGGTGCAGGGCGAGGGCGCCGTAGTAGAGCAGGAAGGCGGCGCCGCCCCAGCGAGCAATGCCCAACAGTATCGGACTCTGCATCAAGAGGGTGGCCAGACCGAAGACACCGAGGGTGACCAGCAGTGCATCACAAAAGACGCATAACGCCGCCACAGTCAGATGGTGTTCACGGCGCAGGCTCTGGGCGAGGACGAAGGCGTTCTGCGCGCCAATCGCCATGATCAGGCCGAAGGCCACGAGTAAGCCGTTGAGGTAGCTGTGCCACATGAGACGGTTCCTGAAAGTGAGTGGTGTGGTGGCCAGTGTCTGGTGGCTTGGCGTATAAGGAAAACAAATTATGCTGATCACTCATTAGGGTTGCTAATAATGTTCGACTACAAACTACTGGCTGCCCTGGCTGCCGTGGTGGAGCAGGCGGGCTTCGAGCGGGCTGCACAGTTGCTCGGTGTGTCGCAGTCGGCGGTGTCGCAACGGATCAAATTGCTTGAAGCGCGGGTCGGCCAGCCGGTGCTGGTACGTGGCACGCCGCCGTTGCCCACGGATGTTGGTCGGCGCCTGCTCAACCATGTGCAACAGGTGCGCCTGCTGGAGCGTGATCTGCAAGGCCAGGTGCCGGCGCTGGATGACAGCGTCTGGCCCGAGCGGTTACGCATCGCGTTAAATGCCGACAGTCTGGCGACCTGGTGGGCGGCGGCGGTTGGGCCGTTCTGTGCCAGTCACCGGGTGCTGTTGGAGTTACTGGTGGAAGACCAGGAAGTCGGCCTCAAGCGCATGCGGGCTGGCGATGTGGCCGCGTGCGTGTGCGCCAGCGAGCGGCCGGTGGCAGGCGCGCGCAGTCAGCTGCTGGGGGCGATGCGTTATCGAGCGTTGGCCAGTCCGGCGTTTATTGCCCGGCACTTTGCCCAAGGTGTAACGCCAGCGGCCCTGGCGCGCAGTCCGGCAATCGTCTTCGGACCGGATGACCAGCTGCAGCATCGTTTTTTACAAAGCTTGGGTGTCGAGGGCGGATTTGTCCACCACCTGTGCCCGTCGTCCGAAGGCTTTGTCCGCTTGACCGAAGGCGGGCTGGGCTGGGGCTTGGTCCCCGAGCAGCAGGTGCAGGCACAACTGGCTAGCGGCAGCCTGCGTGAACTGCTGCCGGAGCAGGTGCTGGATGTGCCGCTGTACTGGCACCACTGGCGCAATGGCGGCGAGTTGCTCGCCGAGCTGACCCAGCAGTTGCAGCGCTGCGCCGGGCAGTGGCTGGTGATGCCGGGCTAAGCGACGCTTACAAAATGAAGTGTTGCACCAGGTGTTGCTGGCCGCTGGAGACTTCCAGCAGGTGTTCACCGCTACGGCGGGTGTGCGCTGCACTTTGGCGATTCTCGCCAGTCATCGCATGCAGCCGGTGCATATGCTGGTTGACCTCTTGCGTGGTGCCGGCCTGTTCGTTGGCGGCGGCGGCAATCTGCTCGGCCAGTGCTTGTACGCCTTGTAGGGATTGGTCCAGTTGACTGAGGGCCGCCAGTACCACCTGGGTTTCCTGCTCCAGGCCATGGGCTTGGCCTGCGGCGGCGCGCATCACTTGCAGTGCCTCGCTGGAGGAGCCTTGCAGTGCTTGGGTGATGGCGACAATTTCTTCAGTGGCACTGCTGGTGCGCTGGGCCAGATTGCGCACTTCGTCGGCAACTACGGCAAAACCGCGACCTTGCTCGCCAGCGCGGGCTGCCTCAATGGCGGCATTCAGGGCTAGCAGGTTGGTCTGCTCGGCGATACCGCGAATCACTGCGAGTACTGAGCCGATCTGCAGGGCATCGTGGGCCAGGGTGTCGACCACATTGCCGGCCTGGCTGATGTCCGTGAGCAGGCGGCCTTGCTGATCGATCATCTGCTCCAAGGTGCCTTGCATTTGGCCAAAGGCGCCGCGCGCAGCGCTGCTGCTGGTGGCACTGTCGGCTGCGTTGCGGGCAATTTCCTGCACCGTGCTGGCCATCTGCTCAACCGCGCTCACGACCATCTCAAGGGCTTCTTGTTGCTGGTCGAGGCGTTCACTGGTTTGCCCGGCCGCGGTCAGAATGTCGCCGCTGGCGTGGTCGATGGCCTGACTGGAATGGCGCAGCTTTTCGATGACGTCACGCCAGGCTCGCGCCATTTCGTGCAGTGCCTGCATCAGGCCGGCTTGCTGGCCCTCTGTTGTCGGTAGATTGAGTTCGCCGGCGGCCAGGCGGCGGGCGAGGGCGCTCATGCTGCTGGGTTCGCCACCCAGTGGTCGCATCACGCTGCGGCTTACCAGCCAGGTGGCGGCGGCTACTGCGACCACTGTGAGGAGGCTGAGCAGGAGCATTTGCCACATTAATTGACGCACCGGAGCGAGTGCTTGTTGTTGATCCATTTCCGCAATCAGGGCCCAGTTGTTGCCGGAAAACTCCAGCGGTACGAAAACCTTGAGGGCCGGATTGCCGTCCAGTCCGGCCTCTTCCAGGCGGCCTTGCTGGCCCGCAAGGGCGCGGCTGATGGCGTTGGCAGTTAGCCCTGTGGACGGAGTGAGGCTACGGCTGACCTGCAGATCCGGGAAGCGTGCCGAGTCTGAGCGCAGGCGACTGTCGTTGCCGACCAGGTAGGTTTCCCCTTGTTCGCCAAGCCCCTGGCGGGTTTGCATGACGCTGTTCAGGGGGGCAATCGGGAGTTCCAGCACCAGGGTCATTTGCAGTTCATCGTCGCTGCCGATGGGGGCTGCTAGGTACTGGGTAGGTGCCTGGCTGAGTTCGTTGTAGAGCAGGTCACTGATCAGGATCTTGCGCTGCTCAGCACTTTGTTTCACCAGTCGGGCCAGCGGGGTGTTGCGCAGGGCTTCACTGCCGAGGTTGTTCTGATAGTCGGCACCTCGTAGCAGGCTGAACATCACGGTGCCGTCGGGCAGCACCAGTTTCAGCTCGCGGTAACCAAAGGTAGCGATAAAGTTCTCGAAGATGGGGCGGTCGTAGTTGGAGCTGCTGAGCAGGGCATTGGTGTCTAGGCCCTCATAGCTGTTGCTCAGGTTGCTGGCCAGGGTGCTGATCTGGTTGTGGCGTTCCTGCCAGGTATTCAACAGTTGCTGCTGTTTGATATTTGCCACGGCTTCCAAGGCGTTGAGGGTCTGTGTGCGCAAGGCTTCGCTGGCTTGTTGGTAGGCAACGAAAGCCATTGCCAGGACAGGGAGAAGTCCTATTAGCAGGTAGCTCAGGGCCAGCTTGAGACGTAGTGGCATGTGCAGCGGCTCCACGGGTAGATGAGTGACATAGATTCGGAATGTTTAATAATCTGCAAGAAGCGTGCAAATAAACAAACAAAACTAGTTTTTATCTGTCTCGGCCTCTGAAGGCGCAATTTTGGCTTGCTGGGTTAGAGCGTAGGCTACGCTGCCGCTGCTAGAGTGCGCGGCACGATGGCTGGGGTTTGGTGGGGGTAGGATGAAGATTCTGGTAACCGGTGCGAGTGGCTTTATTGGTGGGCGTTTTGCTCGTTTTGCTCTGGAGCAAGGTTTGCAGGTGCGCGTGAGTGCGCGCCGGGCTGAGGCGGTGGAGCCTCTGCTGGCCCGTGGTGCCGAGTTGGTTGCCGGTGATCTAAGCGATGCGGTGTTGGTACAGCGCTTGTGCCGTGGTGTGGATGCGGTGGTGCATTGTGCTGGGGCTGTGGGCGTGTGGGGGCGCTACGCGGCGTTCCATCAGGCCAACGTGACGGTCACTGAGAATGTGGTCGAGGCTTGTCTCGGTCAGCAGGTGCGACGCCTGGTGCATCTATCGTCGCCGTCGATCTATTTTGATGGTCGCGATCATGTGGGTATCACCGAGGAACAGGTGCCCAAGCGCTTTTCCGATCATTACGGAGCAACCAAATACCTGGCCGAGCAGAAGGTCTTTGGTGCTGCCGAGTTTGGCCTGGAGGTACTGGCGCTCCGCCCGCGCTTCGTTACCGGCGCTGGCGACACCAGTATCTTTCCGCGGTTGATCAACATGCAGCGCAAGGGGCGCTTGTCGATTATTGGCAACGGTTTGAACAAGGTCGATTTCACCAGCGTGCAGAACCTCAATGACGCGCTGTTCAGCGCCTTACTGGCGGGTGCGCCAGCGCTGGGTAAGGCCTACAACATCAGCAATGGCGCGCCGGTGCCGCTGTGGGATGTGGTTAATTATGTCTTCCGTCAGCTCGATCTGCCGCCGGTAACCCGGCATCTGCCGTACGGGCTGGCCTATGGTGCTGCGACGCTCAACGAGACGCTCTGCAGGCTGTTGCCGGGGCGCCCGGAGCCGACCCTGTTTCGCCTAGGCGTGGCGGTGATGGCCAAGAATTTCTCCCTGGACATCAGTCGTGCGCGGCAATACCTCGACTACGATCCGCGCGTCAGTCTGTGGTCTGCACTGGACGAGTTTTGCCAAGGCTGGCAGGCGCAACAGCATTGACTGTGAGGGCCTGTCTCAGCCGCGAAGGGGCCCGGCATAGCGGGTGTACTTGGCGATCAACTGCTCTTCGCTGAGCTGTGGCGCTGGCAGATGGATGCCGCTCAACTCGCTCAGGTGCGAGCCCAGTTCGCGGGTTTCTTCCTGGGAGGACTGCAGGCAGGCGAGCAGCATGGCGTTGATCGCATCGCTTTGACTCAGGCGGATATTGATGTCCAGCTCATCGCGCAGACGGCGACGCAGGGTTTGCATGCAATCGACAATAGCTTTGGTCAGTTCCATTGGTGACGTCCCCCGACGTTGAAGAGAGCTGCTGGCCTTTCCCCATTGATCGGCCCGCAGGGCGAGAGGCGAGTCGCAGCTCGCCCTCAGTCAGTGCGCCGCTCTAGCGCGGCCCTTATGACGTTGAGGTATTTGCAAGTGGCGTACCACTTGGCTGGTTGGCGCAGTGTCTGGCCTGCAGGTGTGCGTGGGAGCATTCGCTGCACTTCGTCGGTGCGGCTTGCACTGCGCTGGCGCGGCGCTGAAGCCGCGCTGGCGAAGCGGTATACTCGCCACTCTTTGGCTTTGGCTTATTTCTTTGCGGGTTTCCCATGCGTAACGATGCACTCGACGAACTTGATCAGATGCCCAGTCTTTCCAGTGGCAGCCGTGATCGCGATGACTTTGCGGCGTCGCGTGCCGCTGAGATGCCGGCGTCATCGTCGTCCCATCCGACGGCAGCTGCCTTGGCGCCAAAGTCGGCCAATACGGGACCGCTGTGGGCGCTGCTCGGGGCTTCACTGATCGCGCTGGCAGGTTTGAGCTGGTGGAGTTTTCAGCAGATATCCCTGATGGAACAGCAGCTGGTAGCAACCCAGGAGAGCTTTGCCCGTATCAGCGAAGATGCGGCGGGTCGTTTGCAGGACATTTCCGGCAAGGTGGTGGCCACCGAGTCGAGCGTGACGGGTGAAAACGAAGCGCTGAAACTGCGTCTCAAACAACTGGAAAATAAGCTCGCCGAACTGGGCAAGCAGCAGCAGACCGTTGGCGCTCAACAGGGCGCTCAAGGCAAGCGCATGGAACAGCTGGCTGCCGATGTAAAGGCTCAAGTTGCAAGTGCCGGGCAGCTGGACACCAAGCTCAAGAGCCTGGAGGCAGGGCAGGTGGCGCTCAAGGCCGGGCAAGCTGACGCTGGTAAGTTGGATGCGCAATTGAAGGCTGTTGCAGCCGATGTGGCCGAGCTGAAAAAACAGGGCAATCCAACCCAGGCCATTAGCCGTCTGGAGCAGGATCTACTGGTGCTGCGTAGCGAGCTGGATAACCGTCAAGGGCAAAGCAATACGGCGGAGTTCGATGCCTTCCGGGCGCAGATGACGCGCAACATCAGCACCCTGCAAAGCCAGGTGCAGAACCTGCAGCAGCAAATCAGCGCGCGTTAAACCGTGGCTGTAAAAAAGCCCCCGCATGTCGCCATGCGGGGGCTTTTTTGTGGCTGCAGCTTAGGCCTGGACTTGAACCTGGTCAGCTTGCATGCCCTTTTGACCTTGCACGGCGATGAAGCTGACGCGCTGGCCTTCTTTCAGGCTCTTGAAGCCGTCGCTTTGGATCGCGCGGAAGTGCACGAACAGATCCGGACCGCTTTCTGGAGTGATAAAACCAAAACCTTTCTCGTCGTTAAACCCCTTGACGGTACCGCTCTGACGATCTGACATTTTCTTCTTTCCTTTGACGCTAAAAATTAATGACAGTCTCTTTCACATGAAAGTGAGGCTGGCTGCAAGGGGCATGAAACGTCGAGCGGGACGTAGCGGATCACAACGATCTACTGCACCAGGTCACGAATAAGGCAACCCATGCAAACACAGCAAAATCACTTTACGCCAACTCCTGCGCAAATTCCAAGCCCCCCCAAGGGTGGCGAGGCTGGCGGCGAAATAAGTGGGCTGCGCTGGCTGGTGGGGTGTTTCGTGTTGGCTGCGCTGCTGTTGGTCCGTGCGGTGACAGTCGATGATCAGGTAATTACAATTTGATTAACATTTATCGAATAAAGTGAGCCGATAGTCCATGGAAAACAAGACTGCGCGCCTGACGGTGTTGATTGATCCCGTCAAAAAGAAGGCGTTTGAAGAGCTGTGCTCGGCGCAGGATTTGACGCCCTCTCAGGTGGTTCGTCAGTTGATTCGCGATTACCTGGAAACCCACGGCGCTGCCGAGCTGAGCAAAAGCAAACTGGCCGCAGCAACCCGGCCCTAGGTGGAATTAGCCGCGCCTCTGGC
>NKIE01000118.1 GCA_002256055.1 Pseudomonas sp. PGPPP3
GGCGCGTAGATCTCCAGGGTGTCCTTGGCGATCCGCCGGCTCTGCTCATGGGGCAGGGAGTCGAGGGTGCGCATGTTGTGCAGGCGGTCGGCCAACTTGACCAGTATCACGCGGATATCGCGGGCCATGGCCATGGCCATTTTCTGGAAGTTTTCCGCTTGCGCTTCGGCTTTGGTTTCGAAGTTCATCTGGGTCAGTTTGCTGACCCCATCGACCAGTTCGGCGATGGTTTCGCCAAATTGCGCGGTGAGCGCTTCCTTGGCAATTCCGGTGTCTTCGATGACGTCATGCAGCATCGCAGCCATCAGGCTTTGATGATCCATGTGCATGTCGGCGAGGATGCTGGCGACCGCCAGTGGGTGTGTTACGTAGGCTTCGCCGCTGCGTCGGCGTTGGCCGTCGTGGGCTTGTTCAGCGTAGAAGTAAGCGCGGCGGACCAGGTTGACCTGGTCACTGCCGAGGTAGGTCGAAAGTCGTTCGGCGAGGTTGTCTATGCTCGGCAAGAGGGATGCTCCTGCCAGGCTGTTGGACTTTGTGCCGTGCGACGTCGACCCGCCATGTACTTACAAGGCCTCGTTGGCCTCGTCCTCGAATGCAGCAAACAGTGGTTCGTCTTCAACGATGTCGTCTTGAGCGATGACGTCGTAGTCCACCAGGCCGGCAGCGATTTCGCGCAGGGCTACTACGGTGGGCTTGTCGTTTTCCCAGGCTACCTTGGGCTCTTTGCCGCCGGTGGCCAGTTGACGGGAACGCTTGGTGGCCAGCATGACCAGCTCGAAGCGGTTAGCGACGTTCTCCAGGCAATCTTCAACGGTAACGCGGGCCATGGTGTTCCTCGTAGCAAATAGCGAGATAAAGCTGTGCCCAAATGGGCGAGCGGACTGGATAGTCTAAAAAATCACCCGCCTTAAGGGAAGCGTTGTTTGTGTCGGGGCTGGCCGCGAGCGCACTGCCAGCCGTTCGAAAGCGGCTGCAGGCAGCGGCCTGGCTGGTGCGGCGTCAGGCCAGCAGTTGGCTGAGTAAATCCGCGTGGCGTTGCTGTTGCGGGTTTTGCAGCAGCTGATTGGCACGAAAAATGGCTTTCAGGTCGTCAAGGGCGACCTTGAAATCGTCGTTGATCACCAGGTAATCGTATTCGACGTAGTGGCTCATTTCGCTGACCGCTTCACGCATGCGCCCGTCGATGATCTCGTCGCTGTCCTGGCCGCGGTTGTCCAGACGCTGGCGCAGGGCTTCCTGGGTCGGCGGCAAAATGAAGATCGACTTGGCCAGTGGCATCAGGCGGCGCACCTGCTGGGCGCCTTGCCAGTCGATTTCCAGGATCAGGTCGTAACCTTCCTTGAGGGTCTGCTCCAGCCAGCGCTGCGAGGTGCCGTAGAGGTTGCCGAACACTTCGGCGTGTTCGAGAAACTCGTCGCGCTCAAGCATTTCAATAAAGGCTTCGCGGGCGACGAAGTGGTAGTTGACCCCGTCGACCTCGCCCGGACGCATGGCGCGGGTAGTGTGCGAGACCGATACGCGGATTTGTTCCTGGGCCTCGATCAGGGCTTTGACCAGGCTGGTCTTGCCGGCGCCGGAGGGGGCGGAAACGATATACAGGGTGCCGGTGGTGGCCATAAGAATTTCCCGGGGCTGGCGGTTTTTCAATTAGGTCTTTAAAAACGTAGCGAGCGACGGCTAGGCAAGGCGAAATCAGGCGAGAAAGCGGAGTTTACGACTGTAAATGAGCATTTCGAGCCTGATTTCAACGCGGCATAGCCTAGCGCAGTAGTTTTTACTCGATGTTCTGGACTTGTTCGCGCATCTGCTCGATCAACACCTTAAGGCTGACGGCGGCTTGGGTGCTGCGCGGGTCGAAGGCTTTGGAACCGAGGGTGTTGGCTTCGCGGTTGAGCTCCTGCATGAGGAAGTCCAGGCGACGCCCGGCGGCACCTCCGGCCTTGAGCACGCGGTGCACTTCGCTGACGTGGGTGCTGAGGCGGTCCAGCTCTTCGGCCACGTCGCTCTTCTGCGCCAGCAATACCAGTTCCTGCTCCAGGCGTTGGGGGTCGAGTTCGGCTTTCATCTCGGTGAAGCGGTCGAGGATCTTCTGCCGCTGGGTGGCGAGCATCTGCGGCACCAGCTCGCGCAGGGTGGCGACTTCTGCCGTCATGGCGTCGAGGCGCTCGTTGAGCAGCTTGGCCAGCTCGGCGCCTTCGCGGCCACGGCCGTTTTTTAGCTCATCCAGGGCCTGGTTGAACAGTTGCATGGCTTCGGCGTTTTGCGCCTGCGGGTCGGTGCCATCGGCCACCAGTACGCCGGGCCAGGCCACCGCTACGAGGGGGTAGGGGGGCGCGGATTCCACCTTGCCGCGTGAAAGGCCTTGGCGCAGGGCGTCGCGCACGCTGCCTTCGAGGTCGCGAAAGGCTTCCGGCAGGCGCAGTTGCGGCTCCAGGTAGCGGTGATTCACCGAGCGCAGTTCCCAGCTCAGGGTGCCGTGGGTGCCGGCCCGTTCCGTACGGGCGAAGGCGGTCATGCTGTGCACCATGGGCGTACCTCTGGGCGGTCATGTCGGTTGTCGAGGCGGTGGATTGTAGCGCAGTCGCCGGGGCCGCCCAATCGGTGATGTTCTCTGTGCTGCCGGGTGCTGCCTAATTCGGCGATGTCCCGGCGGGCGCCTGGGCCCTATAATGGCGGGGAAAATTCAGTCCCGAACAGGTATTCCCCGATGAAGCGTCCCAGTGGCCGTGCTGCCGATCAGCTGCGCTCGATCCGTATCACCCGTAACTACACCAAACATGCCGAAGGTTCGGTGCTGGTGGAGTTTGGCGACACCAAAGTGATCTGTACGGTCAGTGTTGAATCCGGCGTCCCGCGCTTCCTTAAAGGCCAGGGTCAGGGCTGGTTGACCGCCGAGTACGGCATGCTGCCGCGCGCCACGGGCGATCGTAATCAGCGTGAAGCCAGCCGCGGCAAGCAGGGTGGTCGTACCCTGGAAATCCAGCGCCTGATCGGCCGTTCGCTGCGTGCTGCGCTGGATATGTCCAAGCTTGGCGAGAACACCCTGTACATCGACTGCGATGTGATTCAGGCCGATGGTGGCACCCGTACCGCTTCGATCACCGGCGCCATGGTGGCGCTGGTGGATGCGCTGAAGTTGATGAAGAAGCGTGGCGGCCTGAAGGCTGGTGATCCGCTCAAGCAGATGGTTGCTGCGGTGTCGGTGGGTATGTACCAAGGCGAGCCGGTGCTGGACCTCGACTACCCGGAAGATTCGGCTGCGGAAACCGATCTCAACGTGGTGATGACTGCCGCCGGTGGTTTCATCGAGGTGCAGGGCACCGCCGAAGGCGCGCCGTTCCAGCCTGCCGAACTGAATGCCATGCTGGCGTTGGCGCAAAAGGGCATGCAGGAACTGTTTGAGCTGCAGCAAGCGGCCCTGGCCGATTAACCCACCGAGGACCCGCGGATGAACGATAACCTGCTCCCCACGCCCGATGCGCAAGCCCGGCAATGGGCCATGCTCTGTCATTACGCGGCGTTCTTCTGGGTGTTGGCGCCCTTGATCGGCAATGTCATTGGCCCGTTAGTTGTCTGGCAGTTGAAGAAGGATATGCATCCGTTCGTCGACGAGCAGGGCAAGGAAGCGTTGAACTTTCAGATCACCTACAGCGTGGCCATGATGGTGTGTGGCTTGCTGGCCTGGGTGCTGATCGGTTTTCCGCTGATGCTGCTGGTGGGCGTGGCGGCGCTGGTGCTGACCATCATCGCCGGGATCAAGGCCAATGCCGGGGAAGCCTATCGCTACCCACTGTGCTGGCGCCTGATCAAGTAACGACGGCCTTTGCAGGCAATAAAAAACCGGCGCTGAGCCGGTTTTTTATTGCCTGCGCTTATTCAGCTCAGGGCCTCCAGTAGTTCGTCGCGACCCTGGGGCGGGACCATGGCGATTAACGTGTGCCGGGATGCAGGATCATGGCGTCGGCTGGGTTGAAGATAAAGTCCGGGCCGGTGCGAATCGACAGGATCACGCAGCTGGGGCAGCGCTGCTTGATCTCGCCGACGGTGCGCAGGCTGTGGTGCTCGGCAATGGGTACCTCTTCCAGGCGCACCTTGTGCTCGGAGCGCAGCATCTCATCGAGGAAGGTCACCACATGGGGGCGGATCATCGATGAGGCGATGCGCATGCCGCCGGTGAAGTCCGGCGAGATCACTGTGTCGGCCCCTGCTTTGCGCATTTTCTGCGCGTTGCGCAACTCGTGGCAGCGCGCCACGACGCGAACCTTGGGGTTGAGCTGGCGGGCGGTGAGGATGATCATCAGGTTGCGGCTGTCGTCGCCGGTGACGGCGAACACTCCGGCGGCATCGGCAATGTCGGCGGCCAGCAGCAGGTCGTCATCGGTGGCGTCGCCGTGCAAGTGCAGGAGGTGGGGGAAGTGTTCGCGCTGAGTTTCAAACGGTTCTTCGTCGCTGTCGATGGCGACGAACTCGCGCCCGGTGGTCACCAGCTCATGGGCTACGTTGCGCCCGACCCGGCCGAAGCCGCAGAGAATGTAATGACCCTTGAGCTTCTTGATGGCTTTCTCCATGCGTCGTCTCCGCAGGCTGTAGTCAAAATCGCTTTCGAGGAAGAACGTCGCCAGGCTGGTGAACAGAAAGGTCACGGTGCCGAAGCCAGTGAGGGCGATCAGCCCGGCAAACAGGCGTTCGCCGAGGTTGTTGAGGGGGATGATCTCACCATAACCGACGGTGGTGATGGTGATCAGGGTCATGTGCAGCGCGTCGGACCAGGTCGCCTGCTCGTCGGCCACGCTGTAGAAGCCGAGCGTGCCGAACACGGCCATGAACAGCAGTAAGGCAATTGCCGCATAGATGCGTTGCAGGATCCGCGGCAATTGGGTGTGGCGCATGGGCTGGCGATGCTTGGCGCTGTGCCAACGGGGTAAGCCCATGATTATCCCTATCGGTTAAACGCTGAGGGTCCAGTCGTAATCGACCACCAGCGGCGCGTGCTCGGAGAAGCGCGGCTGACGTGGCAGGCGGGCGCTGCGTACGCAGCGGCGCAGGCCGGGGGTCAGCAGGTGATAGTCGAAGCGATAGCCCAGGTTGAGCATTTCCGCTTGCTCGGTATCCGGCCACCAGCTGAACTGATCGCCCTCGCGGCTGACTTCGCGCAGCGCATCGACGTAACCCATGCTGCCGACCACTTGATCCATCCAGGCGCGCTCGGGGGCGAGAAAACCGGGGGATTGCTGGCAGTCGCGCCAGTTCTTTACGTCGAGTTTCTGGTGCGCAACAAACAAGGAGCTGCAGTAGATGTACTCACGACGCTTGCGGCGTTGTTTGTCGAGGTAATGGGCGAAGTCGTCCATGAACTTGAACTTCTGGTTCAGGCTCTCGTCGCCATGCTGCCCGGAAGGCAGCAGCACACAAGCAATACTGACTTTGTCGAAATCGGCCTGCAGGTAGCGCCCGTAGCGGTCGGCCATTTCAAAGCCCAGACCACTGATTACCGCCTTGGGTTGCAGCCGTGAATACAGCGCCACACCACCTTGGTTAGGCACTTCGGCATCACAGGCGTAGAGGAAGTAGCCGTCCAGTTGGAAGGCTGGGTCGTCCAGTTCAAAGGCAGAGGCGCGGGTGTCCTGCAGGCAGATGACGTCGGCATTCTGTGCCTGCAGCCAATTGAGCAAACCACGCTCGGCTGCGGCCTGAATGCCATTCACGTTCACACTGATGATCCGCATAAATGGCCCCTAAAAACACGTGCGTGTATGATACCCGAGCTCCTATTTATTAGCTAAACCCATCGTAAAATCAGTGCTATCCGGGATTTTCTTCATGCAGGCTTACCAGCGCGAGTTCATTCGTTTTGCCATCGAGCGTGGAGTCTTGCGCTTTGGTTCATTTACCCTCAAGTCCGGGCGCACCAGTCCGTACTTTTTCAATGCTGGGTTGTTCAACAGTGGTTTGGCGCTGGCCCAGTTAGGGCGTTTCTATGCGGCTGCAGTGGTTGAAAGCGGTATTGCCTTCGATGTGCTGTTTGGCCCCGCCTACAAGGGCATCCCGCTGGCGGCGGCGACGGCTGTCGCGTTGGCTGAGCAGCATGAGCTGGACCTGCCCTGGTGCTTCAATCGCAAGGAAGCCAAGACTCATGGCGAAGGCGGTAGCTTGGTGGGTGCACCGCTGGAAGGCCGCGTGCTGATCGTTGACGACGTGATTACCGCTGGCACGGCGATTCGTGAGGTGATGCAGATCATCCAGGCTCAGGGTGCACAGGCAGCTGGTGTGTTGATCGCGTTGAACCGTGAGGAGCGCGGCCAGGGTGAGCTGTCTGCCATCCAAGAAGTCGAGCGCGATTTCGCCATGCCGGTGGTGAGTATTGTGTCGCTGCCCCAAGTACTGGAATATCTGGCCGATAACGCTGAACTCAAGCAGCATTTGCCGGCGGTACAAGCCTACCGCGATCAGTACGGCATTCAGGCCTGATCCACCACAGGGTATTGTTCTTATGCTGAAATCGGGCGCCTTGCGACTGCCTTTGTTGCTGTCGGTCCTGCTTCCCGCCTTGGCGGGTGCGGGTGAGCTGTACCGCTACGTCAACGACAAAGGCGTGATTGTGCTCGACCGTCAAGGCGTGCCGCCGGAGTTCATCGGCAAGGGCTACGATGTGCTGTCTGATCAGGGGCGGGTGGTGCGCGTGGTGCCGCCGGCGCCAACCGCCGCAGAGCGTCAGCGCCTGCAGGCGGAAAAGGCCCAGGCGACATCCGATGCCCAGTTATTGCGCCTGTATTCCAGCCTGGATGATGTGGATCGTGCCCGTGAGCGCAAGCTGACCGAGCTGGATGGTGCTGTGGGTGCGGCACGCGGCAATTTGCAGTCGTTGCGCACTCAGCAGGCCAACCTGCAAAGTCAGGCGGCCGAGCAGGAGCGTGCCGGGCGTGCGGTGCCGGAAAGCTTGCTGGTACAGATCAGCAACATCCAGGGTGAGCAGGCCAGCCTGCTCAAGGATATCGAGCGTTTCGAAGAAACCCGTAAGCAAGCCGCTGCCGGGTTTGTCGCGGACCGGGCACGGTTAGCGCAGTTGTTGGGCCTTACGCCCTAAACTGCGCCGCTCCGCACCCTTGTATGGCGGGGTTAGCGGGGTTTGCGGTTGCTGATCTTGGTGCCGACGCCTGTGTCGGTGAAGATCTCCAGCAGCACCGCGTTAGGCACTCGTCCGTCGATGATGTGCGCGCTGTTCACCCCGCCTTGCACCGCCTCCAGGGCGCAACGAATCTTCGGCAGCATGCCGCCGTAGATGGTGCCGTCGGCAATCAACTCGTCCACTTGCTCGGTGCTCAAACCGGTCAGTACTTCGCCCTGCTTGTTCATCAGGCCGGCGATGTTGGTCAGCAGCATCAGCTTTTCGGCTTTCAGCGCTTCCGCTACTTTGCCGGCCACCAGGTCGGCGTTGATGTTGTAGGACTCGCCGTTCTCACCGACGCCGATGGGCGCGATCACCGGGATAAAGTTGCCTGACACCAGCATGTTAATCAGCTCGACGTTGACGCCGATGACTTCGCCGACGTGGCCGATGTCGATAATTTCCGGCTGAGTCATTTCCGGAGTCTGGCGGCTGACCGTAAGTTTCTTGGCGCGGATCAGGCGTGCGTCCTTGCCGGTCAAACCGATGGCGCTGCCGCCGTGATGGTTGATCAGGTTGACGATGTCCTTGTTGACCTGGCCGCCGAGGACCATTTCCACCACATCCATGGTCTGCGCATCGGTGACGCGCATGCCGTCGATAAAGTGGCTTTCGATGCGCAGACGCTTGAGCAGGTCGCCGATTTGCGGGCCACCGCCGGGTACCACCACTGGGTT
>NKIE01000119.1 GCA_002256055.1 Pseudomonas sp. PGPPP3
CCGGCCTGCTCAGCGCCGGCGAAAGCGCCGAAGCCGAAGTGATTGCCCTCAAGGAGCAGGCACAGAGCTTTCAACTGGTACTCAAACTGACCCTGGAAAACGGCCGGCAAACCACCCTGCTGGCCAATAGCAACCGCGCCCTGGCACAAGGGACTGCCCTGACCGTGACCGCGCTGTCGCAAACTCGCCTGGCAGTGACCTTACAGGCAGCACCTACGCCGCTGAACAACCTCGACCTGGAGCAGTTACCGCTCGGCAGTCTGCTGCAGGCCAAGGTGCTGAGCAGCGAAGTCATAGCCCAAGGCAAAGCCCAGCAGACGCTCTACAAGGTAGTGGCCAGCCTGCTCAATACACCACTGGCAGGCCGCCAGCTAAGCCTAGAAACACCACTGGCACTGCCCGTCGGCAGCCTGCTTAGCGCTCAAGTCAAAGGTCAGCAGGCCCTGAGTTTTCTACCCCTGAGCGGCCGCTTGGATCAACTCGCCCTTGGCCAACAACTGCAGACCCAGCAAAGCCGGCAAGGCTCTATGGAAGGTTTGCTCAAGGCCCTGCAAGGGCTGGGCAGTAGCGCAGCGGGCCAATCCCTACCGACCGGCCTGCAAGGCAGCATCGACAAATTGCTTGGCGCCATGCCGGATGTTCGCCAGCTCGGCGACCCCAAAGCGCTGGCCAAGGCCTTGGAAGACAGCGGTTTGTTTTTCGAAGCCAAATTACTCAGCGGTCAGACTCAAGCCCTGCCCCAGGACCTCAAGGCCAACCTGCTGCGCCTAGTAGCGCAACTCATGCCAGCCCTGCCCAATGCCACTGCGGCCGCGCTAACCGGCGCGCAGAACGAAGCTGGCCTGGCTCAAGCACTGCCGCTTATGTTGCGCAACATGCTCGGCGGCGCCAGCCAGGCCAGTTCGAAACTGCAGGCACTGAACTTTCCGCTGACGGCCCGCCTGCTGCAAAACCTGGACGCCGATGCCGATCTGGAAACTCTGCTGCGCCTGGCCGCCGCCGCCGTATCGCGTTTGCAAACCCACCAACTGTCGAGTCTGGCGCAAACCCAGGTCGGCCCAGACGGCAACCTGCTGACCACCTGGCAGCTGGAAATCCCCATGCGCAACCAACAAGAGCTAGTCCCCCTACAGGTCAAACTGCAGCGCGACGAAAGTCCGAAGAAGACCCCCAAAGAAAGCGGCGAGACCCTCTGGCGTGTCGAACTGGCTTTCGATCTAGCCCCTTTGGGGCCGCTGCAAGTGCAGGCACAACTGCTTCGCGGCAGCCTCTCTAGCCAGCTCTGGGCGGAGCGCCCGACTACCGCCGAATTGATTGATCGCGAGCTCGGCCACCTGCGCGAACGCTTGAGCGCCGCCGGCCTGGAGGTGGGTGAGCTGGCCTGCCGCCAGGGCGTACCGCCACAAGGTCAACGCACCACTCTCGAACAACGCTGGGTCGACGAAACCGCATGAAACGCCAAGCCCCACGCCAAGCCATCGCCCTCAGCTATGACGGCCAAAACACCCCCAACCTCACGGCCAAGGGTGACGACGAACTGGCCGAAGCCATCCTCGCCATTGCCCGCGAGTACAAGGTGCCGATCTACGAGAATGCCGAGCTGGTGCGCCTACTGGCCAAGCTGGAACTGGGGGATGCGATCCCTGAGCCGCTATACCGCAGCATTGCCGAGATCATCGCCTTTGCCTGGTACCTGAAAGGCAAGTGCCCGGACGGTTTTGCTGCCAAGGATGAAGGCTGGTCACCCCTTAGCCAGCCACCGTTATAGCCGAACACATCGGCAAGAACTTACTGGCAGGTCAGCGGGCTAGACGATAAGAATCAAGAGGTGGGATGTTTGGCGTGGTGCAGCTTGCTCACCAGCTCGGCTTCCGCTTTGCTCAACCCGCAAGACTGGGTCAGGTCATCGACGCTGGCCCCCATGCCCGCCAGGCGCGCGGCCTGGGTAAAAGACAAACTACTGGGATCGCGCTGTTCGATTTGCGTCAGCTTGTCCGGCAAGGGTGCCACCACACGCCGCAACTCGTACAGCTCTTCACCCATGCGCACACTTCCGGTCAGGTAGGTATCCAAGCGCTTGCTCAGCTCTTTAAGGCGCTGATCGCGGACGGCATCGCGTTCGGCTTGCAGCGCCGCCAAATGGCGCTGACTCAGGATCAGCCAGCCGCACGTAGCCGCCAGCAGAACCGAAAAAACCGCCAACACGATGACCGCCACCTCGAGCATCAATCAGATACTCTCGAGCTCGGACCATTCTTCTTCGGACATCATCTTGTCCAACTCGACCAGAATCAGCAGTTCGCCGTTCTTGTTGCACACGCCCTGGATAAACTTGGCCGATTCGTCGTTGCCAACGTTAGGCGCGGTTTCCACTTCAGACTGACGCAGATAAACCACTTCCGCCACGCTGTCGACCAAGATGCCAACGACTTGCTTGTCGGCTTCGATGATCACGATCCGGGTGTTGTCTGTCACCGGCGCCGAGTCCAAACCAAAGCGCTGGCGAGTGTCGATTACGGTAACGACATTACCGCGCAAGTTGATGATACCCAGCACATAACTGGGAGCACCTGGCACGGGAGCGATCTCGGTGTAGCGCAGGACTTCCTGCACCTGCATCACGTTGATGCCGTAGGTTTCGTTGTCCAGGCGAAAGGTCACCCACTGCAGAATGGGATCTTCAGAACCTTGTGCGGAGCTTTTCTTCATGTTCCCAGCCTCATCAAGAACCGCCTTCGGCGGCGTACGCGGGTGCTCCCCGCTGTCATTACTATAGAGCCTCGCACGGCGAGGCGCCCCAATCTACTAGTGCAACTGGCCGCCGACCATACGCTTAGCCGCACCACTGGCAATGAGTTCGGCCAGCGCGGCCACGTCCAGCAAAGCACACATATGCTCGATCACCGTACCCGCCAGCCATGGTCGCTGAGTCCGCTGGGTTCGCCACTTGACCTCTGCTGGATCCAGACGAATTGAGCGACTGACCTGATGGACTGCCAGGCCCCACTCATAACCCTGTACCGAAATTACATATTGCAGCCCCTGACGAAAATCGTCGCGATAACGGTCCGGCATGACCCAGCGCGCGGTATCCAGCACCTTTAGGTTGCCGGACTGCGAAGGCAGGATGCCAAGAAACCAGTCTGGCTGACCAAATAACGGCGTCAATTCCTGATCATGCAACGGGTAGATCGTACCCAGACAAACCAAGGGCACCGCCAGGGTCAGCCCCGCCACATCAAATAGCAAACACTCGAAAGGCTCTTCAGCCCAACTCGGCTGGCCGTCGAATGCGAGTGCAAGTGATGGCGGCTCGACGGCGGCAGCAACCACAGGCTCAGGAAGAGGAGCCTCGGGCGCCAAGACAGGGGCGACCACCAACGGCACCACAATTGGTAGTGCCTCAACCTGGACTTCAACCTCACGCGGCGCCAGCAAGCGGGCATCGCGAACCTGCTCTTCAAGCACAGCGTTTTGAAACTCATCCAGGCTGACACTGTCGGCCAACTCGGCGGCAGCCTCCTGCAACAACGCATCCAGGTAGGACTGCAAAGCCAGTTGTGGGCGTGTGGCAGTAGTGACCGTTCGACTCATAGTACGTTTCCGTGAAGACAGCCTTTATAGGCTATCGGCCAACCTATGCTGCGACTTGAGTGCTGCTGTTGACCATGGATCAGCATATCAAGCTACCTGTGCCGTAGGCTGTAAGGAAAGCAGGTGTTTGAGCAGTGCGCGATAGGCCAGCACCGCCCGACAGTTCGAATCAAACTGTGACGGCGTCAGGCCCGCTCGACTGGCATCACGTAGACGCGTATCGACCGGAATATAAGCCGGCCAAAGCTGCTCAGGATAACTATTGCGCAGAGCGCGCAAGGTGCTCATGGAGGCCTGGGTGCGGCGATCAAACAGAGTCGGCACAATCAGGTAAGGCAGCGCCTGCTTGCGCGAGCGGTTGATCATTACCAGGGTGCTTACCATGCGTTCCAGGCCTTTAACTGCAAGAAACTCCGTTTGTACCGGAATCACCAACTGCTGGCTGGCGGCCAGGGCATTGACCATCAGAATCCCCAGCAAGGGCGGACTGTCGATCACTGCATGATCAAACTCGCCCCACAGCTGCGCCAGGCTCTTTGCAATCACCAGGCCCAGGCCGCTCTGCCCCGGCGACTGGCGCTCCAGCGTGGCCAGCGCAGTACTTGCTGGTAGCAGTTTGATGCGCTCATGACTGGTAGGCAGCAACAAGCGCTGCGGCAACCCCTGGGGCACCGTGCCCTGATGCAGGAACAGATCGTAGGCACTGTGCTCCAGGGAATCCGGGTCCTGACCGAAATAGCTGGTCATTGACCCATGGGGATCGAGATCGACCACCACTACTCGCTTGCCAGCATCAGCCAGCAAGCCGGCCAGGGCGATGGATGTGGTGGTCTTTCCGACTCCACCTTTTTGATTGGCGACTGCCCAGACTCTCATGATTTCTATCCTCCCGGCAGGCTCAAGCCACACCGAGATATGGCGCCAGCCTCATGGGGCTGGCGACTGGGAATTGACGGCATCCGACGGCGGAGCCACTGCTTCTGGCTGCAGTGCAGGTTGCATGCCAGCTCGCCGCAAAGCCCCATCAGGCTGTGCATTGGCACTGCCCACGCCACTGATACTGCGGCGCACATCCAAATTACGAGAGATCACCAACACCACCCGCCGATTGCGAGTACGCCCTTCGGCAGTGGCGTTATCTGCCAGAGGCTGGAACTCGCCATAGCCCACGGCTGCCAAGCGACCGGGGTTGACCCCATCCATGGCCAACATGCGCACAATACTGGCCGCCCGCGCCGTCGACAGTTCCCAATTGCTGGGGAACTGCGGGGTATTGATGGGCAAGTTGTCAGTAAAGCCTTCAATATGCACCGGGTTCTCATAAGGTGCCAAAATCTTGGCGACTTTCTCAATAATGGTAAAGGCCCGGTCGGTCGGAATGGCATCGCCACTGGGGAATAGCAAACTGGAATTGAGCTCAATCTCCACCCATAGCTCGTTGCCCCGGACCGTCATCTGGTCGCTCATGATCATATCGCCGAAAGCATCACGCATCCCTTGGGCAATGTCCTGCAGCGGGTCGGACGGAGGCACAGTGGCACTAGGCTCCTCGACCTCCGAGACATCTGGCGTGGTGGTACGTGGACGCTCATCACCAATAGGGATGGGCTTGACCGCCCGATCAGGCTGATTGAAAACCCCTGTCAGGCTGTCCGAGAGGACCTTGTACTTACCCTCGTTGATCGAGGAAATCGAGTACATCACGACAAAAAAAGCGAACAAAAGCGTAATGAAGTCGGCATAGGAAACTAGCCAACGCTCATGATTTTCATGTTCTTCTTGATGGCGCCTGCGGGCCATGATCAGTCCATAAAGCCTTGCAGCTTCAATTCAATGGAGCGCGGGTTCTCGCCTTCGGCGATAGACAGAATGCCTTCCAGCAACATCTCCCGGTAGCGCGACTGGCGCATGGCAATGGCCTTGATCTTGTTGGCGATTGGCAGCAACAAGAGGTTGGCAAAGCCCACACCGTAAATAGTGGCCACAAACGCCACCGCGATGCCACTACCCAGTTTGCTGGGGTCAGCCAGATTTCCCATGACGTGAATCAGCCCCATGACAGCGCCGATAATACCAATGGTAGGAGCATAACCGCCCATGCTCTCAAACACCTTTGCCGCCTGGATGTCGCGACCCTCTTGGGTGTAAAGATCCACTTCAAGAATGCTGCGAATGGCCTCAGGCTCGGCGCCATCTACTAGCAACTGCAAGCCTTTACGTGCGTAGTTGTCTGGCTCGATATCGGCCAGCGGCTCCAGACCAAGCAGACCCTCTTTGCGCGCGGTCATGCTCCAGCCAACCACGCGAGCGATACCGCCGGCGAGATCAATCGCAGGCGGTATGATAATCCAGCGAATGACCACGCCCGAGCGCTTGAGCACATTGAGCGGAGCCTGCAAAAACGCCGCACCCAAGGTGCCACCAATGACGATCAACGCCGCCGGGCCATTGAGCAAGGCACCCGCGTGGCCGCCTTCGAGGTAGTTGCCGCCAAGAATGGCGACAAACGCAAGGATCACCCCGATAAGGCTAAGCACATCCATCAGAGGCAGGCCTCCGCCAGGTGCTTACCGATATCATCCAGACTGTAAACAGCATCCGCCAAACTGGCTTTGACGATCGCCATCGGCATTCCATAGATCACACAACTGGCTTCATCCTGAGCCCACACCTGACTACCACACTGCTTGAGCAGACGAGCACCCTCTCGACCATCGGCACCCATGCCAGTGAGGACAACGGCCAGCACCTTATCGGCAAATGATTTGGCCGCTGAGCCAAACGTGATATCCACACAAGGCTTGTAGTTCAGACGCTCATCACCCGGCAGGATTTTCACCATACCACGCGGATCAACCATCATCTGTTTGCCGCCCGGGGCAAGAAGCGCCAAGCCTGGACGCAGCATGTCACCATCTTCAGCCTCTTTAACCGAGATGCGGCACAGCTTGTCGAGACGCTCGGCAAACGCCTTGGTAAATGCCGCGGGCATGTGCTGAATCAACAAAATTGGCGCAGGAAAGTTGGCTGGCAATTGAGTCAGAACCCGTTGCAAGGCGACCGGTCCACCGGTGGATGTACCAATAGCCACCAACCGATAGGACTTGCGCTTGACCGCCGCTGCCGCGACTGCAGGACTGCCGGGAGCAGGGCTTGCCGGACGAACTAATGCACTCGGTGCATGCGCAGGAGCGCTCGCCTGGACGCTTGCGGCAACAGGCGCTGCACGTCGATTACTACGCGCAATGCTGTGAACCTTCTCGCAGAGCATCTGCTTAACCTTTTCCGGGTTACGCGAGATGTCTTCAAAGTTCTTCGGCAAGAAATCGACCGCGCCGGCGTCCAACGCATCGAGGGTCACCCGAGCGCCCTCATGGGTCAGCGAGGAGAACATCAACACCGGTGTCGGACAGCGCTGCATGATGTTTCGCACCGCCGTAATGCCATCCATCATGGGCATTTCATAGTCCATGGTGATCACGTCCGGCTTCAGCGCCAAGGCCTGATCAATGGCTTCACGGCCATTCGTGGCAGTGCCCACCACTTGAATATTGGGATCAGCGGATAGAATTTCCGAAACACGGCGGCGGAAGAAACCGGAATCGTCCACCACCAGGACCTTAACAGCCATACACACTCCTAAGCAGGTGCGTGGTCAACCGACCAACGCACCGGAAAATCAGACGCGACGCGCGTAACGCTTAAGCATGCTCGGCACATCGAGGATCAGAGCAATACGCCCATCCCCTGTAATGGTGGCGCCGGACATGCCTGGAGTGCCCTGCAGCATTTTCCCCAAGGGTTTAATTACCACTTCTTCCTGGCCAACCAGTTGATCGACGACAAAGCCGATACGCTGGGTACCCACGGAGAGAATCACAACATGCCCCTCGCGCTGCTCTTCATGCGCTGCCGAATGAATCAACCAACGCTTAAGGTAAAACAGCGGCAAGGCCTTGTCCCGCACGATAACCACTTCCTGACCATCGACCACATTGGTACGCGAAAGATCCAAGTGGAAAATTTCATTGACGTTAACCAGCGGGAAAGCAAACGCCTGATCCCCAAGCATCACCATCAAAGTCGGCATGATCGCCAGGGTCAAAGGCACCTTAATGACGATCTTGGTACCCTGCCCCTTGGCTGAGTAGATGTTGATGATACCGTTGAGCTGGGAAATCTTGGTTTTCACCACGTCCATGCCCCCACCACGCCCAGACACATCGGAAATCTCAG